>JASGDZ010000177.1:0-6387 GCA_047606835.1 Microbacterium sp.
GATGGCCGCCCTCGGCCGCTGTGCCGCGCCGGTTGCCGTGCCGCGCCGGTCGCTGTGCCGCACTGGTCGCCGTGCCGCGCTCGTCGCTGTGCCGCGCTGGTCGCCGTGCCGCGCTGGTCGCTGTGCCGCGCTGGTCGCTTCCTCCCTCGCCGAGTCCATCCATCCCTCGCCGAGCCCATCGATCCGGGTGTGCCGTGGGGATGGATTCGGCGACAAGCAGATGGACTCGGCAGCCGAGGGTTGCACTGCGCGCGCGTGGAGTTCGCAGCGTCCTCGCCTGACCTCTGCGCCGAGTCGTCCTTGCATGCCCTGCTCGCCGAGTCCATCCATCCCTCGCCGAGTCCATCCATCCGGGTGTGCCGTGGGGATGGGTTCGGCTGCGGATGTATGGATTCATCGCGAGGGCGATGGGTGCCAAGGGCGATGGGTGCCGCGGGCGAGGGTGTCGAGTGCGACGGGTGCCGCGGGCGAGGGATGCCGGCCGCGATCGCCCGGCGCGCCGCCCCGGTAGGCTGACACGGTGAGCGGCACGAAGGGCGACGGCACCAACGAGGGCGCGCTGTGGGGCGCACGGTTCGCATCCGGGCCCTCGCCCGAGCTCGCGGCGCTGAGCCGCTCGACGCATTTCGACTGGGTGCTCGCGCCCTACGACATCGCCGGCTCCCGGGCGCACGCCGAGGCCCTCGCCGCCGCCGGCTACCTCAACCCCGACCAGCTCACGGCCATGCGCGCGGCGCTCGACGAGCTGGCCGCCGACGTGGCGTCCGGCGCGTTCGTCGCCGCCGACTCCGACGAAGACGTCCACGGTGCCCTCGAACGGGGGCTCATCGAGCGGGCTGGCGCCGACCTGGGTGGCCGCCTGCGCGCCGGCCGCAGCCGAAACGACCAGATCGCCACGCTCGTGCGGCTGTACCTCCTCGACCACGCCGCGGTGATCGCGCGCGACATCCTGCGTCTCATCGACGCGATCGTCGTCCAGGCGGAGGCGCACCCGCACGTGATCATGCCCGGCCGCACCCACCTGCAGCACGCGCAGCCGGTGCTGCTCGCGCATCACCTGCAGGCGCACGCGTGGCCGCTGGTGCGCGACCTGGAGCGCCTGCGCGACTGGTCGGAGCGCGCCCGCGTGAGCCCCTACGGCGGGGGGGCGCTCGCGGGGTCGAGCCTCGGCCTCGATCCCGCACTCGTCGCCGCGCGGCTCGGGCTGAGCCGCCCGTCGGAGAACTCGCTCGACGGCACCGCGGCCAGAGACGTCGTCGCCGAGTTCGCGTTCATCGCCGCACAGCTGGGCATCGACCTGTCGCGGTTCGCCGAGGACGTCATCCTGTGGAACACGCGCGAGTTCGGCTTCGTGACCCTCGACGACGGCTACTCGACGGGGTCGAGCATCATGCCGCAGAAGAAGAACCCCGACATCGCCGAGCTCGCCCGCGGCAAGGCGGGCCGTCTCGTCGGCAACCTCACGGGCCTGCTGACGACGCTGAAGGGCCTTCCGCTGGCGTACAACCGCGACCTGCAGGAGGACAAGGAGCCCGTCTTCGACTCGGTCGCGACGCTCGAGGTGCTGCTGCCCGCGTTCGCGGGCATGGTGGCGACGATGCGGTTCGACGCCGAGCGCATGGCATCCCTCGCCCCGGAGGGCTTCTCGCTCGCGACGGATGTCGCCGACTGGCTCGTGCGCCGGGGCGTGCCGTTCCGCGACGCGCACGAGATCTCCGGTGCCCTGGTGCGGGCGTGCGAGCAGCGCGGGATCGGGCTCGAGGATGCCTCCGACTCGCTGCTCGCGGAGGTGTCCGCGCATCTCGTCCCCGCCGTGCGGGACGTGCTGACGGTCGAGGGGTCGGTCGCGAGCCGCGCCGGTGTCGGAGGCACCGCCGCGGAGCGGGTCGCCGAGCAGCGCTCGGAGCTCGTCGCGCGGGCGCAGGCCGCAGCGCACGTCCTCGGGCTGTGACAACGGATTCGGGAATATCCTCACATCAAAACCAATATCTTTATATTCCCTGGATATTAGTGATATGGTTATTAGATGGTCATCGCCGTGATCGCGGACATCGTCGGCTCCCGCCGGCTCGACGACCGCGCCACCGCGCAGCGGCTGCTCGACGAGACGGTCAAGCGCGTCGAGCACGACCACCCGTCGGCCGACCGGCCGTTCACGCCGACCGTGGGCGATGAGCAACAGGGCGTCTATGCGCGCCTCGAAGACGCGATGACCGCGCTGCTGATGCTGCAGCTCGCACTGCCGGACGGCATCGAGCTGCGCTTCGGCCTCGGCGTGGGCGAGATCCGGCCGGTGTCCACGGCGCACCGCGAGCTCTCCGACGGCCCCGGCTGGTGGGCGGCGCGCGCCGCCATCGACCTCGTCCACGAGCGCCAGCGTCGTGCCGTGCCACACATGCGCAGCTGGATCGTCGCAGCCCCGGGGCAGGATGAGGTCATGGCATCCACCGTGGCGGCCTCGAACGCCTACCTCGTGTTGCGCGACGACATCGTGTCGCGCATGAGCGGCCGTGAGCGGCGCCTCGTCTACGGGCGGCTCAGCGGGCGCTCGCAACGCGCGCTCGCCGAGCAGGAGGGCGTCACCCAGCCGGCCGTGTCGAAGGCGCTGCGCAGTGCCGCCGCGGCGGCACTGATCGCGGGCGTCGAGCAGCTCGCGGGCACCGATCGACCGGGAGAGGACACAGACGGCGGGGCCGCACCATGACGCTCGCCGGTCTGCTGCTGCTCGCGATCGGCGCCGTCGACCTCGTGCGGCAGTTCGCGTCGGGCACGCTGCGCTGGATCGGCTTCGCGGCGGTCGTCGTCGTGGTGGTCGCGCTCGGCATCGTCTCCGGCGCGCTGCTGTCCACACTCGTGGCGGTCCTTGGCGGCGTGCTCTGGGTGTGGACCATGCCCGACCGATCCGATGTCCGCCAGACCTCGTGGCCCGCGGCCGTGCTGGCCGTCGTGTGCGTCCTCTCGGTGGTCGCGCTCGGCGATGAGGGGTCGCGTGGCGGGCAGGTGGCGTCGCCTTTCGGCCCGCTCTCGCTCGATCTCGTGATCCTGACCTGTGGCGTGGTGGCCGTGCTGCTCGAGACGGGCAACGTCGTCGTGCGCGCCGCGCTGGCGGGCGAGCACGCGTGGCGGCCCTCGCCCACGGAGGGCGGGTTCAGGGGCGGCCGGCTGATCGGCCCGCTGGAGCGCGTGCTCGTGTTCCTGCTCATGCTCGTTCCCGCCTACACGATCCTGGCGGCGATCCTCGCGGCGAAGGGCATCGTGCGGTTCCCCGAGATCTCCAAGGACAACGAGACCGGCGCACGGGCGGAGTACTTCCTCGTCGGCAGCCTGGTCAGCTGGGCGATGGCGCTCGGCGGCGCACTGCTCGTGTGGTGGGCGGCGAACGCGTGAGCGCGGGCGCCCTGGCCCCCGTCGGGCACGGGCGGGCCCCGCTGATAGCCTGAAGCGCGTGTCTGAAACCGTCGTGAGCGCGCCGACCGTCCGCGCGCTGGCGCCCGCCAACGACCCCGCGTTCGAGAGCGTGTGGGACGAGCTCCTCTGGCGCGGCCTCGTGCACGTGTCCACCGACCAGGACGCGCTGCGCGCCCTCCTCGCCGACGGCCCGATCACGTACTACTGCGGCTTCGACCCCACCGCGCCGAGCCTGCACCTGGGAAACCTCGTCCAGCTGCTGCTCATGCGTCGGCTGCAGCTGGCCGGTCATCGGCCACTCGGTCTCGTGGGCGGCTCGACGGGCCTCATCGGAGACCCCCGCCCGACGGCGGAGCGCACGCTCAACGCCAAGGAGACCGTGGCGGAATGGGTCGGCTACCTGCGTTCTCAGGTGGAGCGCTTCCTGAGCTTCGAGGGTGAGAACGCGGCCCGCATCGTCAACAACCTCGACTGGACGGCCCCGCTGTCGGCCATCGACTTCCTCCGCGAGATCGGCAAGCATTACCGCGTGGGCACGATGCTGAAGAAGGATGCCGTGGCGGCCCGGCTGAACTCGGATGCCGGCATCAGCTACACCGAGTTCAGCTACCAGATCCTGCAGGGACTCGACTACCTCGAGCTCTTCCGTGCCTACGACTGCGTGCTGCAGACGGGCGGGTCCGATCAGTGGGGCAACCTCACGAGCGGTGTCGACCTCATCCACCGCGTCGAGGGCCGGCACGCCCACGCCATCGGGACGCCGCTGATCACCAACAGCGACGGCACGAAGTTCGGAAAGAGCGAGGGCAACGCGATCTGGCTCGACCCGGCGATGTGCAGCCCGTACCGGATGTACCAGTTCTGGCTCAACACCGACGACGCCGACGTGATCGCGCGACTGAAGATCTTCACGTTCCTCACTCGCGCGCAGATCGAGGAGTACGAGCGCCTCGTTCAGGCCGAGCCGTTCCGGCGGGCCGCGCAGCGCCGTCTGGCGCGGGAGGTCACGACGTTCGTGCACGGGCAGGATGCCGCGGACGCGGCGATCGCGGCATCCGAGGCGCTGTTCGGCCGCGGCGATCTGACGACGCTCGACGCCGTCACCCTGCGCGCGGCGCTCGACGAGCTGCCGCACGCGACCGTCGCGGCCGGCACTCCGGTGGCGAACGCCCTGGTCGAGACGGGACTCGTGCCGAGCCTGTCGGAGGCCCGACGCGCGATCGCGCAGGGCGGGGTGTCGCTGGACGGCGTCGTCGTCTCCGACGAAGCCGTCGTCGCCGGCGCGCTGCCGGGCGGCGTGTCGGTGCTGCGGCGAGGCAAGAAGACCCTCGCCGGGGTCTTCGTCGCCTGAGCCGTGCCGTTCACGCCGAGCCACGCGGTCGTCGCGCTGCCGTTCCTGCGCACGCCGCTGGTGCCCGCGGCGATCGCGGTCGGTGCGATGACCCCGGATCTGCCGCTGTTCGTGCGCGGCACGTTCGTCTCGTACGAGTGGACGCACAGCTTCGCGTGGGTCGGGGCGACGGGTATGCTCGCGCTCGCGCTGCTGTTGGTGTGGCGGTGCCTCCTGCGCCCGGGGGTGCGCGAGCTCGCGCCGCGCTGGCTCGCCGCGCGTCTGCCGGGGCAGTGGGATGCCGGGGCCGCGGCGTCCGCCGTCGAGACCGTCGCCCCCGCCGCCTGGCGCGGCACGCGGAGGGAGACGCTCTTCCCGCTCGCGCTCGCGATCTCGCTGCTGCTCGGGGTGGTGACGCACATCGCGTGGGATCTGTTCACCCACGAGGGACGCTGGGGCGTCGCTGCGCTGCCGGTGCTCGACGAGCAGTGGGGCCCGCTCACGGGCTACACCTGGCTGCAGCACGGCTCGAGTGCGCTGGGCCTCATGATCCTCGGTGTGTGGGCGGGTGGGTGGCTGCGGCGCCGGCCCGCCGTCTTCGTCGTCCGTGTCGTGCCGGCATGGGTGCGATGGGCATGGTGGATGTCGCTGCCGGCGGTGCTCGTGGCTGCGCTCGGCGGCGGACTGGCGCTGCTCGGCCCCCTGCGGCCCGGGTTCGGCGTCGAGCATCTCGCCTATCTCGTGCTGCCGCCGGCGTGCGCCGTCTGGGGCCTGCTGACCCTCGCCCTGTGCGTCGCGGTACAGCTGCTCAGGCACGCCGCGACACGCCCGGGATGAGGGCTGGATTTGGCAGGTGCCGCAGCGGCACGTAGAGTATTTCCTGTTCGCCCCAAAGGGAAGAGCGGAGGGCCTGAGGCCCCGCCCCCCTCAAGTGGAGAACATCCCCCATCCGAAGGATCGCCTTGAGCGATGCGGACCCCCGGGTCTAGGATGGAATGTCCCTCCTGTGGGAGTGGTCGCGGGTCGTTGCTCGGGTTCCCGAATCCGAGTCACCCGGTTTGACCCGCCCTAACGGAGTGGCTAAGATAGAGAAGTTGCCCTGCGGGCAAGGCCGAGAGGCTGCGCGGCAGGAGCATCCGATCCTTGAGAACTCAACAGCGTGCACTTGTCAAATGCCAAATAACCTCGTTCCAGCGATTGCTGGATGAGATTCCTTTGGATCAAAGTCCGACCCGACAGGGTCGGCAAACGGATAAGTCAGCAATGACATCCAACTTTGGTCAGATCAAACTCGCTGCCGCGGCCCTATTCCGGCCGCGGCGGCAAAAATTCTTTATGGAGAGTTTGATCCTGGCTCAGGATGAACGCTGGCGGCGTGCTTAACACATGCAAGTCGAACGGTGAAGGAGAGCTTGCTCTCCGGATCAGTGGCGAACGGGTGAGTAACACGTGAGCAATCTGCCCCTGACTCTGGGATAAGCGCTGGAAACGGCGTCTAATACCGGATACGAGCTGCGAAGGCATCTTCAGCAGCTGGAAAGAATTTCGGTCAGGGATGAGCTCGCGGCCTATCAGCTTGTTGGTGAGGTAACGGCTCACCAAGGCGTCGACGGGTAGCCGGCCTGAGAGGGTGACCGGCCACACTGGGA
>JASGDZ010000178.1:0-5160 GCA_047606835.1 Microbacterium sp.
CGGGCGATCGCGGATGTCGGCGGCCCGCCGCGCCGCTGCGTCGGCGCCGGCTCGCCGGAGCCCCCGGGGCCGCCGGAACTGCCGGAGCCGTCGGAACTGCCGGCGCCCCCGGAACTGCCGGAGCCGCCGGATGGCCGTGTCGGTGCCGGCTCGGAGTCGACGGTCGTGTCGATCACGGCGACGGTGCGCTGCGGCGCCGCCGCGCGCAGGTCGAGCGCGGCATCCCTCGCCACCGGCCGCAGGTCGACGGGGGCGATCACGACATCGCGCTTCTCGTCGAGGCGGGCGAGGGCGAGGAGGTCTTCCACGAGCACGCCCATGCGGATCGCCTCCTTCTCGATGCGCTCCATCGCCTGAGCGGTGTCGTCGTCGCCGCGGATCGCGCCCATGCGGTACAGCTCCGCGTAGCCGCGCACCGAGACGAGCGGGGTGCGCAGCTCGTGGCTCGCGTCGCCGATGAAGCGGCGCATCTGCCGCACCGTGGCGTCCCGCTGCGAGAGGGCGGCGTCGACGCGGTTGAGCATCGTGTTGATCGCGAGCTTGAGCTTTCCCACCTCGGTGCGCGGCTCGATGTCGGTCAGCCGCTGTGCGAAGTCGCCTCCCGCGATCGCCATGGCGGTCGTCTCGACCTGCGTGAGGCTGCGGAACGTCAGCGTCACCACGTAGCGGATGAGGAACAGGCCCGCCACCACGACGAGCAGGGCGAGGATGCCGAAGATCCACAGGAAGATCGTGACCACCTGATTCACCGGGGTCAGCGGCATGACGATCATCTGCGTGTAGAGGCCGGAGATGCCCGCGAACTGCTGAGGGCCGACGCTGGCCCGGAAGCTCGTGGTGCCGTCCGCTCCGGTCAGGGCGAAGGGCGCCGTGCCGTTCTTCACCGTCCTCGCGAGCGACCACGTCTCGGGGAAGTCGGGCTCGAGGCCGCGACCGCCCGCGCTGACGATGAACTCGCCCTCGGGGCCGTAGAGCGCCATGAAGTAGTCGGTCGGGGGGGCTTCGTCGTTCACGGTGACGTAGCCGTCATCCGTGATGTTCAGCAGCCCGCTCGCCACGTTCGCCACCGCGAGCTGCTCGAGCTGGCTGTCGAGGTTCTGGATGAGCGCGTTGCGCAGCAGCACGGTCGCCCCGATGCCGGTGGCGACCAGGCCCAGCACGAGGACTGCGACGGTGACGCCGGTGACCTTGGCGCGCAGGCTGAGGCTGCGCCACCAGCGGGTGACGGCATCCGTCGTCTTCGCCACCGCCGTCTCCCGTCCCCGAGCGGCCCGCCCCGAGAGGGACAGACTACGCGGTCTTGCCGACCTTCAGCATGTAGCCGAAGCCGCGCTTGGTCTGGATGAGCGGCTCCGTCGAGTGCGGATCGATCTTGCGCCGCAGGTACGAGATGTAGCTCTCCACGATGCCCGCGTCGCCGTTGAAGTCGTACTCCCACACGTGGTCGAGGATCTGGGCCTTGGACAGCACGCGGTTGGGGTTGAGCATGAGATAGCGCAGCAGCTTGAACTCGGTGGGGCTGAGGTCGATCGAGACGTCGCCCACGCGCACGTCGTGCGTGTCCTGGTCCATCGTGAGCTCGCCGGCTCGGATGACGGCCTCTTCGTCGGTCTGCATCGTGCGGCGCAGGATCGCCTGGATGCGGGCGACGATCTCATCGAGCGAGAAGGGCTTCGTGACATAGTCGTCGCCGCCGGCGTTGAGGCCGGTGATCTTGTCCTCGGTGTCGTCTTTCGCGGTGAGGAAGAGGATCGGCGCGGTGTAGCCGGCACCGCGCAGGCGCTTGGTGACGCTGAACCCGTTCATGTCGGGCAGCATGACGTCGAGCACGATGAGGTCGGGCTCCTCCTCGAGCACGGCCGAGATCGTCTGGGCGCCGTTGGAGACGGCGCGGACCTGGAATCCCGCGAACCGGAGGCTCGTGATCAGCAGGTCGCGGATGTTCGGCTCGTCGTCGACGACGAGGATGCGCGGTGCGGTCATGGGTTCATTATGGCGACGGATGCCATGTGGCCGCTGGATATCGGTCGGAACGGCGTCCTGCGGCCAGGATCACGCATCGAGGCATGCTCGCACGGCTCGCGCGATCGCGGGCTCGCACCGAAATGGTTCAGGCGGCACGCCCGATCGGGAGAGCGGTGCTACGCGACTGCGCGCAGCTCGTCGGCATCCAGGATCGTGTACGAATACCCCTGCTCGGCGAGGAAGCGCTGACGGTTCTGCGCGAAGTCCTGGTCGACGGTGTCGCGCGCGATGAGCGTGTAGAAGCTCGCGGTGCGGCCCGACTCCTTGGGGCGCAGGAGGCGCCCGAGGCGCTGCGCCTCCTCCTGGCGCGAGCCGAACGAGCCCGACACCTGGATCGCGACGGATGCCTCGGGCAGGTCGATCGAGAAGTTCGCCACCTTCGACACCACGAGCAGGTCGATCGTGCCCTCGCGGAATGCCTGGTACAGCTCCTCGCGCTCGTCGACGGGCGTCGAGCCGGTGATCTTGGGGGCCTTCAGGGCATCCGCCAGCACGTCGATCTGGTCGAGGTACTGCCCGATCACGAGGATGCGCTCGCCCCGGTGCCGCTCGACGAGGTCGCGCACCACCCCGATCTTGGCGGGCGCGGTCGCCGCGAGCCGGTAGCGCTCGTCGTCGGCGGATGCGGCGTACTCCAGCCGCTCGCCGGCCGGCAGGTCGACGCGCACCTCGTAGCACGCGGCGGGGGAGATGAAGCCCTGGGCCTCGATCTGTTTCCACGGCGCGTCGAACCGCTTCGGGCCGATGAGGCTGAACACGTCGCCCTCGCGGCCGTCTTCGCGCACGAGCGTCGCGGTCAGGCCGAGACGGCGGCGGGCCTGCAGGTCGGCGGTGAGCTTGAACACCGGCGCGGGCAGCAGGTGCACCTCGTCGTACACGATGAGCCCCCAGTCCAGCGCGTCGAGCAGGGCGAGGTGCGCGTACGCGCCCTGCCGCTTCGCGGTGAGGATCTGATACGTCGCGATCGTGACGGGCTTGACCTCCTTGACCTGCCCGGAGTACTCGCCGATCTCCTCGGGTGTCAGCGAGGTGCGCTTGAGCAGCTCGTCGCGCCACTGCCGCGCGCTCACGGTGTTCGTCACGAGGATGAGCGTCGTCGTCTTCGTCTCGGCCATCGCGGCGGCGCCGACGAGCGTCTTTCCCGCGCCGCACGGCAGCACCACGACGCCCGACCCGCCCTCGGTGAAGATGTCGACGGCCTTGCGCTGGTAGGGCCGCAGGCGCCAGCCGTCCTCGACGAGGTCGATCGGATGCGGCGTGCCCGGCGTGTAGCCGGCGTGATCCTCCGCGGGCCAGCCGATCTTCAGCAGCTCCTGCTTGATGTGTCCGCGGGCCCACGCGTCGATGACGTACACGTCGGGGGCGGGGTGGCCCACCAGCAGCGGCTGGATGCGCTTGTTCTTCGAGACCTCGGCGAGCACGGCCTGGTCGGTGGAGCGCAGGACGAGCGTTCCGGAGCCGGTGCCGGCGACATCCGTGCGCTCGATCACGAGCCGCCCATAGCGGCCGACGGTCTCGCGCACGTCGATCGACACCGAGGGCGGCACGGGGAACCGCGACCAGCGCTCGAGGGTGGCGAGCATGTCGTCGGCGTCGTGGCCCGCGGCGCGGGCGTTCCACAGGCCCAGCCGCGTGATGCGGTACGTGTGGATGTGCTCGGGTGCGCGCTCGAGCTCGGCGAAGATCGCCAGCTCGTGCCGCGCCGTCTCGGCGTCCGGGTGCGCCACCTCCAGCAGCACGGTGCGGTCGCTCTGCACGATCAGGGGGCCGTCAGACATAGCGGTCGAGTCTACCCGGCCGGCGCGGTCAGGCGGGGCGGGCGCTGCGGATGCTCGACACGGGAAGGGTGCGCTCGGTGTCGGAGCCGCGATCGCGGCCCCGCAGGCGGCCGCCGCCGAGCCCGGTCGCCTCGAGGGTGAACTCCCTGGTGGTGCCGTCGGGGAGGTCGACGACGACGGCGATCGTGGCGCGGGCGCGCACCGCGGCGTCGAGCTCGCGGCCGAGCCAGGCGGCATCGGTGTCGGCGGAGCCGGATGCCGACGCCCGCAGCGTCGCGATCAGCCCCGCGTGCGGCCGTGCGGCCTGCGGCGGATCGGATGCCACGCGGCGGCGGTGCAGCGGCTCGGGCGCGCCGGACTCGTCCACGGCGACGACGGGATACCGCGCGTCCAGGAGCGTCCAGTACACGGCGTCGCGAGACACCCGCGACACCAGCGCGTCGCCCTCGCGCACGAGCCCGATCGCCCGCACCGCCTGGTCCACCGCGAGCGTGGCGAGCACCCCGGCATCCTCGCTCTCCACCCGGCTGCGTCCCGGCGTCGCGCGCACCCTGATGAGCCCGTGCCGGCTCGCGGTGCTCTCGATGAGGTACTCCAGCGGCTGGGGGATGCCGGTGAGCGACAACTCCGACAGGAACGCGCGCAACGACTCTGCCGTCTCGCCGGTGCCGACGGCTGCCGCGATCGAATCCGCCGTGAACCGGTACGTCGAGGCCTGTGCGCGCGACTCGCGCTTGGCCATGCGTCGCAGGCGCAGGTCGAGTGCAGGGGCGAGCGGTCCCGGCGCGATGGCGCTGAGGTCGGCCTGCAGGTAGATGCGGTCGATCTCGGGAGGCAGGAGGGCCGCGAGGGATGCCGCGTCCGCCCGTCCGCGCGCGCGCAGCGCCCCACCCCAGCGGGGCTCCGCGCCCGACGGGCACGCGAGGCCCCAGCGCACCGCGATCCGACCCAGCAGTGCGCAGCGGGCCGGCCAATCCGGGTCGAGCGGGTATGCGGCGGGCCAGGCATCCGGTGCGCGCACCCCGCCCTCGGCCGCTCTCAGCGCGGGCGGCAGCGCGCCGACGACGCCCTCGACGACCGTCGCCCAGCGGTGCGCGGTGGGTGCGTTCAGCCACTGCTCCCCGGCCGCGGTGACGAGCCACTCGCGCTCGGCGCTGAGCACGAGGCCGGCGGCCCGCGCGCTCTCCAGCAGTTCGTCGAGCTCGTCGGGCGACATCACGGCGCCCGCCTCGACGAGGCGTTTGCGGTCGGCGGCGGCGACGGCTCCCGCTCCGGTGCGCGCGGGCGGCGCCGCGAGCGCCGCGACGAGCACGTCGGCGAGGGATGCCACGCTCAGCGCCGCGCGCTCGGCCGCCGC
>JASGDZ010000179.1:0-3013 GCA_047606835.1 Microbacterium sp.
CATGATCCCGAGGGCCGCGGTGTCGGCCGAGCGCATCGGCGAGGTGCTGGATGCCGAGACGTCGCTGCGCCCGCCCGCGCGCCCCGTGCGCGACTTCCCGGCCCCGGGGGCCGTCGATTTCGACGACGTCTCCTTCACTTATCCCGGCGCCGAGGAGCCGGTGCTCCAGGGCGTCTCGTTCCGCGCCGCCGCGGGCGAGACCGTGGCGATCGTGGGCTCCACGGGCTCGGGCAAGACCACGCTCGTCTCGCTCATCCCGCGCCTGTTCGACGTGACGGGCGGCACCGTGCGGGTGGCCGGCGTCGACGTGCGCGAGGCCGACCCCGACCTGCTGTGGCAGGGCATCGGCCTGGTGCCGCAGCGACCGTTCCTGTTCACCGGCACGATCGCCTCCAACCTGCGGTTCGGTCGGGAGGACGCCACCGACGAGGAGCTGTGGGAGGCCCTCGACGTCGCGCAGGCGCGCGACTTCGTGCTGGAGAAGGAGCACGGGCTCGACGAGCGCATCTCGCAGGGCGGCACCAACGTGTCCGGCGGCCAGCGCCAGCGGCTCGCGATCGCGCGGGCACTCGTGCGCCGGCCCGCCGTGCTGGTGTTCGACGACTCGTTCTCGGCGCTCGACCTCGCCACCGACGCGCGGCTGCGCGCCGCGCTGTGGCGCCGACTGCCCGACGTGACCAAGATCGTGGTCGCGCAGCGCGTGTCGACGATCGTCGACGCCGACCGCATCGTCGTGCTCGACGAGGGCCGCGTCGTCGGCATCGGCACGCACGGCGAGCTGCTGGCCTCGAACGACACGTACCGCGAGATCGTCGAGTCGCAGCTGGGGGTCGACGCATGAACACGCGTCGCGGACAGAACGGGGTGGACGCCCAGTGAGCGCGCCCGACATCCTGACCGAGGAGGAGCGGCTCGAGCTCGAGCTCGCCGAGCAGGCGCGCCTGGCCTCCGGCGACTGGGACAGCGTCGCCCCCGGCAAGGCGGCCCGCTTCGGCCCGAGCTTCCGCCGGCTGCTCGGGCTGCTGCGCCCGCACGCGCTCGCCTTCACCCTCGTCTCGCTCGCCGGCGCCGCGGGCGTCGTGCTCGCCGTCGTCGCGCCGAAGGTGCTCGGCGAGGCGACGAACCTCGTCTTCGAGGGGGTCATGTCCACCGTCATCGGGGCGAACTTCCCGGCGGGCACGACGCAGCAGCAGGTCGTCGACGCGCTGAACGCCGCGGGGCAGTCCGAGTTCGCGAACATGGTGGCCGCGATGAGCCACTTCAGCGTGGGCGGCGGCGTCGACTTCGAGGCGTTGCGGTTCGTCATCCTCTGGGTGCTCGTGATCTACGTCGCGTCGGCGCTGCTGGGCTGGATCCAGGGCTACGTCGTCAACGTCATCATGGTGCGCACGATGTGGCGCCTGCGCGAAGAGGTCGAGGCGAAGATCAACCGCCTGCCGCTGTCGCACTTCGACCGGGTGCAGCGCGGCGAGCTCATCTCGCGGGTCACGAACGACATCGACAACATCACGCAGATGATGCAGCAGTCGCTGTCCGGCGCCCTCACCTCCGTGCTGACGGTGGTCGGCGTGCTCGTCATGATGTTCACCATCTCGTGGCAGCTGGCCCTCGTCGCGCTCGTCGCGCTGCCGCTCATGGGCGTCATCTTCGGGGTGATCGGGCCCCGCTCGCAGAAGGCGTTCCAGACCCAGTGGCGCAAGGTCGGCCGGCTCAACGCCCGCGTCGAGGAGTCGTTCTCGGGCCACGCGCTCGTGCGCGTGTTCGGCCGTGAGAAGGACTCGCGCGAGAAGTTCGCCGCCGAGAACGAGGAGCTGTTCACAGCGAGCTTCACGGCGCAGTTCCTCTCCGGCATGATCATGCCCGGCATGACCTTCGTCGGCAGCCTCACGTACGTCGGCATCGCCGTGCTCGGCGGGCTCATGGTGGCGAACGGCTCCCTGCGGCTCGGCGATGTGCAGGCGTTCATCCAGTACTCGCAGCAGTTCAGCCAGCCGCTGGCCGAGCTCGGAGGCATGGCGGCGGTCGTGCAGTCGGGCACGGCCTCCGCCGAGCGCGTGTTCGAGCTGCTCGACGCCGACGAGCAGGAGCCGGATGCCGCCGACGCGCCGGCGCTCGCCCCCGACGCGCGTGGAGTCATCGAGTTCGAGCACGTCTCGTTCTCGTACTCGCCCGATCGCCCGCTCATCCGCGACCTCACGTTCCGGGTCGAACCCGGTCAGACGGTGGCGATCGTCGGCCCCACGGGCGCCGGCAAGACCACGCTCGTCAACCTGCTGATGCGCTTCTACGAGCTCGACGGCGGCCGCATCCTCCTCGACGGGCAGGACATCGCCGCGCTCACGCGGCACGACGTGCGCTCGCGCACCGGCATGGTGCTGCAGGACCCGTGGCTGTTCGCCGGCACGATCCGCGAGAACATCCGCTTCGGCCGGGCGTCGGCGACCGACGACGAGATCGTGGATGCCGCGCGCGCGACGCGCGTCGACCGCTTCGTGCACTCCCTGCCCGACGGCTACGACACGTTGCTCGACGAGGACGCCTCGAACGTGTCGGCGGGCGAGAAGCAGCTCATCACGATCGCGCGCGCGTTCGTCGCCGACCCGTCGCTGCTGATCCTCGACGAGGCCACGTCGTCGGTCGACACGCGCACCGAGCTGCTGCTGCAGCACGCGATGTCGGCGCTGCGCGAGGGGCGCACGTCGTTCGTCATCGCGCACCGGCTCTCCACGATCCGCGACGCCGACCTCATCCTCGTGATGGAGCACGGCGACATCGTCGAGCAGGGCACGCACGAGCAGCTCATCGCCGCGCAGGGCGCGTACTGGCGCCTGTACCGCTCGCAGTTCGAGCAGGCGGCCGACGTCGACGACCCGGCCGGGGGCGGCGCCGCGGTGGCCGAGCCCGCGGTGGCGGCCGAGCCCGCGGTGGCGGCCGAGCCCTCGGTGGCGGCCGAGCCCTCGGTGGCGGCCGAGCCCTCGGTGGCGGCCGAGCCCTCGGTGGCGGCCGAGCCCTC
>JASGDZ010000180.1:0-11645 GCA_047606835.1 Microbacterium sp.
GCGCAGCTGGAGCCGCGCGTGCTCGCCGCCATGTCCCGCGACCTCGCGCTCGCGGACGCCGCGCGCGGACGCGACCTCTACGCCGGCATCGTGGCCTCGGGCGCGGTCCACACGCGCGCCGAGGCGAAGGTGGCGCTGCTCGGTGCGATGTACGGGGCCACGACCGGTGACAGCGGACGGCTCGTGCCGCGGCTGCGCCGTGCCTATCCCCGCGCCATGAAGCTCGTCGACGATGCCGCCACGACCGGCGAGGAGGGCGGGGTCGTGTCGACGTGGCTCGGGCGCAGCTCGCCCCCGCCGTCCGACGGCTGGCATCGGGTGCAGCGGCGGGCGGGGGAGGCGGGTGCGACGGATGCCGACGAGACCAGCGCGCGGCGCCGGGCGCGCGACCGCGGCCGTTTCGCGCGCAACTTCGTCGTGCAGGGCACCGCGGCGGAGTGGGCGCTCGTGTGGCTCGCCGAGCTGCGCACCCGACTGGCCGCGCTGCCCGTCGTGTCCGCCCGCGACGCGGCAGCGCCATCCGGTCCGGTGTTCGGCCGGCGCGCGCACCTGGCGTTCTTCCTGCACGACGAGATCATCGTGCACACCCCCGAGGCGCTGGCGGACGAGGTCGCCGTCGCGGTGCGGGAGGCCGCGGCATCCGCGGGACGCCTGCTGTTCGGCGACTTCCCGGTCGACTTCCCCCTCGACCTGCGGATCGCCGAAAGCGCCGAGAAGGACTGAGACTCGTCAGGGACAAGCGGGGGAGAGCGAGCCGAGCGTCGGCTCGGACAGGAGCGGCGTGTGCAGGATCTCGGGGGTGAGGGGCGTGAGCGCGTCGACGTCGAACCGGAACGCGATCGTCTTCGTCTCGCCGGGTGCGAGGTCGACCGTGTACGCGCTCACCTGGAAGCCGCCGTCGGTGCGGTCCACCGCCGCGACGGGCGAGTCGTCGAGCCGGACGCCTGCGAAGAAGGTGTTGGCCGGCGCCGAGACGGACACGGTCGTCCCGATGTGTCCGGGCGCGACGCCGAAGTTCCCGTCGCCCGTCATCAGCATGGGGAAGCTGCGCGCGCTCTTCGGCGCGGTGCTGGTCAGGGTCACCTCCACCTCGACGGTCGGCGTGCCGTCGGCGCGGCAGGATGCCGTGCCGCTCGAGATGGCGACCTCGAGGAAGCTGTCCATCTTCCCGCCGGTGACGTCGTTGAGGTAGACGGCGTACGCGTCGCGGCCCGCGGCCTCCTGTCGTGCCGCTGGACCGGCGAAGGAGGAACGGCTCAGGATCTCCGCCTCGTCGGCGTGTGCGCTCCAGGCCGACACGCGCCCCTCTTCGATGGGCGGCGCGAGTGTGCGCGCGAGGGAGACCGCATCGACGTCGCCGTTCGTGAGCATCCGGAAGACCTTCGTGGCGGTGGCCTCGAACATGCTCGTCTGCTCGGCCTGGCTCAACGTCATGTAGGGCTCGACGAGCAGGGCGTCGATCATGTTGTCGGCGTCGATCGTGCGGTCGGCGACCTCCACCGGCCCGGTGATCTTCAGGACCGCCTGCAGCACGAGAGGGTCGATCGACACGACCGTGTCCACGGTGCGCCCCGTCAGATCGTCCCACCACGCCGAGGCGAGCCGAGCCGTCAGGTCGAAGTCGGGGGTGAGCGACATGTCCTGCACATAGCGGCCGACGACGTCACCGTAGAGCTCGGTCGTGGCGGTCGGCACGGGAAGAAGCGAGGACTTCCGCCGGGCGAACTGTGACGAGTCGGCCTGGGCCACGATCTCGAGCGCGCCGCGATCGGCGCGGAACTCGATGAACGTGCCGGTGATGCCGCCGCCGGTGCGCAGTTCCGCGGTGTTCTGCACGATGACCAGAATCGTGCGCGGTGCATCCGCGCCGAGGATGCCGGGGACGATGCGGCTGGCGTCGAGGGCCGCCGAGACGGCCGGCCTCGCCGTGTAGACGGCGTCGGTGAGCTGCTCCACTCCGTTCGCGACGGGCTCGATCAGCCCCGCGGGGTCGAGGGAGGCGAGTGCCTGCGCGGCGTGGCTCAGCGTCGCATCCGCCTTCGTCAGTGAGGTGGCGCCCGCAGCGAGCGCGTCGAGGTCGATGAGGGCGTCGCCGTCGGTGCTTGCGGTGATCGTCCGAGCCAACTCGACGATCGGCATCGCGACGTCGACCGCGACCGCGTGCGCCTCGGTCGCCGCCACGCGCACCGCGGTCAGGTTCGCGCCGACCCACGGCACCAGTTCCGCCGCGCTCCACACGACGTCGCCTGTGGCGGACTCCGCCGCGGCGGTGTGCCGCGCGACATCGTCGGCCGCGAGCGCGGCGGCGTCGAGATCGCCCTGCGCCACCGCGCTGCTGAGCTGCCTGGACGCGGTCACCGCCGCGTCCAGGTCGGCCTTCGCCTGGAGTCCGCGGAAGATGAGCCAGCCTGCAGCGACGCCGAGGATCGCGATCACCGCGACGATGACGATGATCGCGATCCTTCGTCCGCGACGGGTTTCACCCCCCGCGGACATGTCAGTGCTGAGCGCGGCGTTGACGCACCATCAGGACGGAGCCGATGGCGAGTGCGGACACCCCGATGCCGAGCGCGACCAGCGACAGCGTGCCACCGGTGGTGGCCAGCGCCGAGGGCGACTCGTCGCTGAGCGCGGTCGGGGTGGCGCACGCGGAGTCGACCGAGGAGTACGACAGCGGCACGGCGACGGCAGCATCGCCGACGTGAATCGTCGCGGTGATGTCGCCGAGCGTCCACGCGTAGTTCCCGCTCGTCTCGACCCACTCGCCGTCGACCTCGGTCCATCCCGGCCAGCCGGTGCCGTCGACCGATGCACCGGGCCACAGCACGGAACCGGACAGCGCGTCGTCCTCCAGCTCGCCCAGCGTGATGTCCACCGAGCTCGAGCCGTCGGACAGCGTGAGGTACGCCGTGCGAGAGGTCGCGAGATCATCGGGATCGGTCAGCGCGACGTCGAAGGCGATCCACGGAACGTCGCTGCCGCACTCCGTCGTGACGGTCGAGCCCGCCAGCGTGAGCGTACTGGACGTCGTGGGCGTGTAGTCGTCCTCCGCCGCGAATGCACTGCTTGCGCCCATGCCGGCCACGGCAAGAGTGAGCGCAGCTGTTATCAGCGCTTTGCGCATGATCATCAGCCTCCCCAATGAGCTGTCTCATGAGGGACACCCGTGCCTCCCCAGGCAAATCGTCGGGTCCCAGATCCCTCGGTGTCCACGCTAGCCCATTCGGCTGTTGCATCCCGGGCTTGTGGATGTGTCTTCAGAAGATCCTGAGCTTTCGCAGTCCGCTCCTGATACGTGTGCTGAGGGATAGACTCGACGACGCGAATGGGTCGGCCGGACGGTCGCGTGGCGGGAGACCGCACCGAGGAACGTCCGGGCTCCACAGGGCAGGGCGGTGGGCAACACCCACCCGGAGCGATCCGCGAGACAGTGCCACAGAGAGCAGACCGCCGGGCTTCGTCCCGGCAAGGGTGAAAGGGCGGTGTAAGAGACCACCGGGGTCGTGGTGACACGACCCGCACGGCAAACCTCGCCCGGAGCAAGGCCAGACAGGGGACGACGACGCGGCCCGCCGAGTCCCCGGGTAGGCCGCTGGAGCGGCACGGCAACGTGTCGCCGAGAGAGATGACCGTCGAAGGGACGTCAGTCCCGGAACAGAACCCGGCGTACAGGCCGGCCCATTCGCCTCGTCAGTCGCCGGCCAGCGCCGCTGCGCTGTGCTGTCCCGGGTCGCGGGGTCTCCCCGCGAGTGCCGGGCTCCTCGTCAGTCGCCGGCCAGCGCCGCTGCCCCGATGATCCCCGCGTTGTTGCGATGCACGGCCGGAACGATCGGGGTCTGCAGCGACAGCAGGGGGAGGAACTCCGTCGAGTGCTTCGAGACGCCGCCGCCGACCACGAACAGGTCGGGGGAGAAGAGGAACTCCAGGTGGCGGTAGTACCACTGCAGCCGACCGGCCCACTTCGTCCACGAGAGCGAGTCCCGCTCCTTCGCGGAGTACGCGGCGTACGCTTCGGCGTCCTTGCTGTGTCCGGCGCGGTGCAGATGGCCGAGCTCGGAGTTCGGGATCAGCATCCCGTTGTGGATCATGGCCGACCCGATGCCGGTCCCGAGCGTCGTGAGGATCGTGAGCCCCTGGACGCCCTTGGCGGCTCCGTAGCGCACCTCGGCCACGCCCGCGACATCCGCGTCGTTGGCGAAGTGGATGTCGCGACTGAGGCCCTGCTCGAAGAACTCCTCGGCGTGGAAGCCGATCCAGTCGTTGGACACGTTGGCCGCAGAGTGGGTCCGGCCTTCCTTCACGATCGCCGGGAACGCGACGCCCAGAGGCAGATCGCTGTCGGCCACGTGGAGGAGCTCGAGCACCTTCGTGACGGCGTCGAGCACGTCGGCCGGTCTCGCGCCGGGGGGCGTCGCGACCTTGACGCGATCGCCCAGGAGCACACCCGCCTCCAGGTCCACGACGCCGGCCTTGATGCCCGTCCCGCCGATGTCGACGCCTACCGCCTGACGCACTGCACTTGACATGCGAATCACCCTACCGACTGTGGGACGGCTGCGCGTCATCGGCGCCGACTAGGATCGACACATCGCCCCGGGAACGGAGGACGCCATGTCGGTCGAGCACGCGCACGGCGACGACGAGAAGTACTGGTACAACCTCAGGACGGGCCAGGTCGAGCACGGACCCCAGTCGCTCGGCATCGACCGCGCCGGCCCGTTCGACACCGCCGCGCAAGCCGCTCGTGCTCCCGAGATCATCCGGGAGCGCGCACGCGCGTGGGCCGAGGAGGACGCCCGAAACGGCGACTGATTGCCGACTCGGCGCGGTCGCGCCAGTAGTCTGGCGTGAGGGTCGATCCGCGACTCCGGAGGGGATGCGATGGACAAGCAGCGTGACTTCGTACTGCGCACGATCGAGGAGCGCGGGGTCAAGTTCGTCCGGCTGTGGTTCACGGATGTCATCGGCACGCTGAAGTCCGTGGCGATCGCCCCGGCGGAGGTCGAGGGGGCGTTCGCGGAGGGACTCGGCTTCGACGGCTCCGCGATCGAGGGGCTCACCCGTACCTTCGAGTCCGATCTGCTCGCGCATCCCGACCCGACGACGTTCCAGATCCTGCCGTGGCGCGGCGAGATCGACCCGACCGCGCGCATGTTCTGCGACATCACGACGCCCGACGGCGCACCCGCGGTCGCCGACCCGCGGCACGTGCTCAAGCGCGCCCTCGCGAAGGCCGGCGACCGGGGCTTCACGTTCTACACCCACCCCGAGATCGAGTTCTATCTGCTCAAGTCGTCGACTTTCGGGCCGGACGGCCCTGAGCCGGTCGACTCGGCGGGATACTTCGACAACGTCCCGGGCGGGACGGCGCACGACTTCCGCCGCCGTTCGGTGCGGATGCTGGAAGATCTCGGGATCTCGGTCGAGTTCAGCCACCACGAAGGAGGCCCCGGGCAGAACGAGATCGACCTGCGCTATGCCGACGCGCTGGCGACGGCCGACAACATCATGACGTTCCGCACGGTCATCAAGGAGGTCGCGATCGAGCAGGGCGTGTACGCGACGTTCATGCCCAAGCCCCTCACCGGCCGCCCTGGGAGCGGCATGCACACGCACATGTCGCTCTTCGAGGGGGACGTCAACGCCTTCTACGAGGAAGGCGCCACGTACCAGCTCTCCAGGGTCGGGCGGCAGTTCATCGCGGGCCTGCTTCATCACGCGGCGGAGATCTCCGCGGTCACGAACCAGTTCGTGAACAGCTACAAGCGGCTGTGGGGCGGGGACGAGGCGCCCAGCTTCATCACCTGGGGTCACAACAACCGCTCGGCGCTCGTGCGCGTGCCGATGTACAAGCCGAACAAGGGGCAGTCCTCGCGGGTGGAGTACCGGGCGCTCGACTCCGCCGCCAATCCGTACCTCGCCTTCGCGTTGATGCTCGCGGCCGGGCTCAAGGGCATCGAGGAGGAGTACGAGCTCCCGCCGGAGGCGGAGGACAACGTGTGGTCGCTCACCGACGCCGAGCGGCGCGCCTCCGGCTACGCCCCGTTGCCGGCGAGCCTCGATCACGCCCTGGAGCGGATGGAGGAGTCCGACTTCGTCGCCGAGACGCTCGGCGAGCAGGTCTTCAACTACGTGCTGCTCAACAAGCGCAAGGAGTGGCAGGAGTACCGCTCCCAGGTGACGCCCTTCGAGCTGAAGAGCAACCTCGAGATGCTCTGACGGGACGCGTGTGACCTCCCGCGACCGGACGTCGGCGCGCACGGGGCTGGCTCGGTTCGGGTTCGGCAGCCTCGGCGAGGCCGACGAGCTTCTCTCGGAGCTGGGCGAGACGACGGGGGTGGGCCGCGACGAGCTCCTGGCCGAGGCATCCCTCGCCGCCGATCCCGACGCGGCGCTGAGCGGCATGGTCCGCATCGCGCGGCGTGATCCGGTCGCCGTCTCCCGCGCGCTGGCGTCTCCGATCGTGCGCAGGTCGCTGTGGGCGCTGCTCGGCGCGTCGAGCGGCTTCTCGGACTTCTTCCTCCGCCACCCCGGCGAGCTCATGCACCTGGAGGTCGCGGGAGGGCGCCTGCCTTCGCCCGATGAGCTGCGCGACGAGCTGCTCGACGCCGTGCGAGCCGTCGACGGGTTCGCCGCGACGGGCGACGAGTCCGCGTGGATCGCGCTGCGCGTGCGGTATCGACGGATGCTGGCGCGCATCGCCGCATTCGACCTGCTCGCGCAGGACCCGGTGGAGGTCATGCCGCTGGTGGCGACGACGCTGGCGGATGCCGCGGGCGCGGCGCTGGAGGCATCCCTCGCCGTCGCGCGCACGCGCGTGGCCAGTGGCACGGGCGCGGGGCTGTTCCCTCGCGCGCAGGTCGCCGCGACGCGGCTCGCGATCATCGGCATGGGCAAGACCGGAGCGCGCGAGCTCAACTACGTCAGCGACGTCGACGTCATCTTCGTCGGAGGCGCCGACCCCGAGGTCGTCGCCGAGCTGGGCGAGAGCCGGGTCATCGACGTCGCGACACGGCTCGCGGTGCAGACGATGCGCGGGCTCGCGGGCGTCGAGATGGAGCCGCCGCTGTGGGAGGTCGATGCGAACCTGCGCCCGGAGGGCAAGCAGGGTGCGCTCGTGCGCACACTCGACTCCCATCTGGCGTACTACGACCGGTGGGCCAAGAGCTGGGAGTTCCAGGCGCTGCTGAAGGCCCGGTGGATCGCGGGCGATGAGACGCTGGGATCCGCGTACGTGGCCGCGGTGCAGCCCAAGATCTGGACGAGCGCGGCGCGGGAGAACTTCGTCGACAGCGTGCAGCGCATGCGCGAGCGCGTGACGGAGCACATCCCCCCGGCCGACGTGCCGTTCCAGCTGAAACTCGGGCCGGGAGGCATCCGCGACATCGAGTTCACCGTGCAGCTGCTGCAGCTCGTGCACGGGCTGAGCGACGAGGCCATCCGACAGCGCGGCACGCTGGAGGCGCTGGACGCGCTCGTCGCGGAAGGATACATCGGGCGGCCGGAGGCCGCCGCCTTCGCACGCGACTACCGCGTGCTGCGGGTGCTGGAGCACCGCATGCAGCTGAAGGCGCTGCGCCGCACGCATCTCATGCCCGCCGACGAGGAGGGGCGCCGCGTGCTGGCTCGTGCATCGCGCCTCGCCGACACCGGCGACGGGGTGTGGGACCTGTGGGAGGGCGTGAAGCGCGAGGTCCGCGACATCCACGTCCGCCTCTTCTACCGACCGCTGCTGGGCGCCGTCGCCGCGCTCCCGCAGGACGAGGGCGCGCTGTCGTCCGAGCAGGCGCGCGACCGGCTCGCCGCGATCGGCTTCCGCGATCCCGCGGGGGCGCTGCGCCACATCGCCGCGCTCACGGGAGGACTCAGCCGCAAGGCGACGATCCAGCGCCATCTCATGCCCGTGATGATCCGGTGGTTCGCCGACGGAGTCGACCCCGACTACGGCCTGCTCGCGTTCCGCCGGATCAGCGAACGGCTCGGCGACACCCCGTGGTTCCTGCGGACGCTGCGGGACTCGTCCGGGGCGGCGGAGAGCATCACCCGCGTGCTGTCCGGATCGCGCTACGTCGGAGAGCTCATGGAGTGGATCCCGGAGTCGGCCGCGTGGCTGGACTCCGACGAGCAGCTGCGTCCACGGCCCGGCATCGCGCTGCAGGAGGAGGCGCGGGCGATCCAGGCGCGGGCGGCGAACGTGGACGATGCGATGCGGGCGGTGCGGGCGCTGCGTCGTCGCGAGCTGCTGCGCACCGCGATGGGGGCGATCCTCGACGTGCTCACGATCGACGAGGTGGCTGCGGCGCTCACCACGGTCACGGAGGTCACGATCCAGGCGACGCTGCGTGCCGTGCGCCCGCTCGTCGTGCCGCCGGAAGACGACGCGCTGCGTTTCGCGGTCATCGCGATGGGTCGTTTCGGCGGCGCAGAGCTCGGGTTCGGCTCGGACGCCGACGTGATGTACGTCTATGAGCCGAACGGCGTCGACCCCCAACGCGCGCACGAACTGGCGCTGAAGCTCGTGGCCGAGCTGCGCCGGCATGCCGAGGACCACCGCCTTCCGCTGGAGCTGGATGCCGACCTGCGGCCGGAAGGACGCAACGGGCCGTTGGCGCGCTCGATCGACGCGTACGCCGAGTACTATCGCCGCTGGTCGCTGTCGTGGGAGGCGCAGGCGCTGCTGCGGGCGAGGGGCGTCGCAGGCAGCGTCACGCTCATCGCGCGCTTCGCGGCGCTCGCCGACGAACTGCGGTATCCCACCGCCGTCGACCCGCAGGGCATCCGCGAGATCAAACGCATCAAGGCACGGGTGGAGAACGAGAGGCTGCCGCAGGGCGCCGACCCGACGCGGCACCTGAAGCTGGGCCGCGGGTCGCTCAGCGACGTGGAGTGGCTCGTGCAGCTGCTGCAGCTGCAGCACGCCGCCGCCGTTCCCGGACTGCGCACGACCTCGACGCTCGCGGCGCTGGCCGCCGCGGAGGAGGCGGGGCTGATCGCAGACACGTCGGCCGCACGGCTGCGCGAGGCCTGGCGCCTGGCGAGCAGGCTGCGGTCGGCGAACACGCTGCTCACCAACCAGACGAGCGACATGCTGCCCACCGATCGCCGCCAGCTCGACGGCATCGGCCGCATCCTCGGCTATCCGCCGCGTTCGGCCACGTCGGTCGAGGAGGACTACCTCGGCACGGCGCGCCGGGCGCGGCGGGTGTTCGAGAAGCTCTTCTACGCGTAAGGCCGCGTGCTCGGGGGACGATGAGTCCACGGACGATGAGTCAGATCGCCAGAGGAGCGCCCGGATGCCCGATCAGTCGCGCCGAGTATGGCTCGCTGACACCGAGGGCGGATGGCACTGACACTTTGGTCGATCCTGGTCGATGCCGAGCACCTCACCTTCCGCAAGGCCGTCGCCGCGGCGGTGTCGGACGCGGCAGGCGTCGAGGTCGCACGCGACCTGCTCGGGCACAGCGACGCCGTGATCACCGAAGGCCGCTACGCGAAGCGCCCCGACCTCATCGTCGAAGTCGCGGCCGACGCGCTCGACGAGGTGTTCGCGGGTATGGACGCCTGACTGTCGGCTCAAGGAAGGAATGCTGTATGAACACTTGTATTGTCCAGACTGTTCAGGCGGGGTAGGATGGGGTCATGACGATGGCGAGCTTGACGATCAACCCCGAGGACGTGCGCTCCAGCGCCGGGGCGCGCCCGGCATGGCTGGAGCAGGTTGCCGCGTATGTGCAGCAGGCGGCGGCCGATGGGGAGACGGTGACGCTGACGGCGAAGCGTCGCATGATGACCCCCGTGCAGGTCGCCGACGCGATGGGCGTGTCTCGCCCTACCATCTCGCGGAAGATCAAGGCGGGGGAGATTCGTGCGGTCAAGGTCGGCAATCGCAATCGCATCCCCTACGAGGAGTTCGAGCGGTACTGGCGTAAGACGATGGGCGACCTCGTGGAGCTGACGCGCGATGAACTCCGTGATGACCTCTTCGGCGAGCAATGAGCTGACGCGCGTTCTCCTGGACGCGAACATCATCGCCAAGCCCGTCACTCGGACGCTGCTGATCGTCGGCGGGGTGCCGAGTGGCTTCCGTGCCTTCTGGAGCCGGGCTGCGGAGCGGGAGGCCCGGATCCACATGCGCCCGAGGGCGTTGCCGCCGTCGAGTGTCCGGGAGCGATTCGGCATCGTCCTCGGGCCAACCGGCACGGGCGCGGAATGCTTTGGCAGGACGAAGGGCGCGGATCGGCAGATCCTGGCTGACGCCGCGGCCGCGGGCGCGCGGTTCCTGGTCACCGAGGATGTGGATGACTACGGCCTGGACGACCTCACCAGCGTCGGCATCTCGGCGGTGAATCCCGACCTGTTCCTTGCCGAGCGGCTCACCCGCGATGCGTACTCGACGGTGATCGACTTGTTCGTCGAGCGTCAGCTCAATCCGCCGACGACGCCCGCGCAGTTCCATGCCGCTGTCGCTCGGAACCACCCCCGCGTGTTCGCCGCGCACGCGGACCTCTACGAGGTCGAACCCGAGCGCGGCGTCCACCGGGAGCCGGAGGTGATCTTCCGCGGCACGCGCTGTCTGCGCTGTGAGCGGATCGTCGCCGACCCGGCCACGATCATCGACGGGCTCGGCCCGGAGTGCCGTTGAGTTGCAGTCGCGGGGCGTTGCCCGACAGCGTGGGTGCGGGTGTCGCGGTGACGAAGGCGGGGGAGTCGTTTTCCCTTGCAGTGCCGTCTCGTGAGCCCAGGTTCGGCTCGTAGGAGCGCACGGTCTCGAGGGTCAGCTCGGCGCGGCTCGTCCGGTCGCCGGGTGCGGCGGGCCGCCTGTGTTCGTGGGCTCCGGAACCTGGATGTCGTTGCCCGCCGGGTAGGGCTTGTCCAGTCCGCCAGATCGGTGGCGACGAACTCGCCGTAGCCCGACGCAGCGCGCGATCCCGTGAGCGTGACCAATCGCTGGACGGGCGAACGGAGGGTGTCGACCTCGCCGAGCACCCACACCGCCAGCGGCGGGGTGATGCCACCGATGGTGAAGTCTTCGGGCCATTCGGGATCGCCGGGGATCGAGACGTGCAGACCTCCTGGGCGGATCTACGCACCATCTCAGGAGGCGGACACCATGTTCCGACTGCTCTGGAATCTCAGCATCCGGGTGCGGCTGTTCCTGCAGACCTACATGCGGGTGTGGCAGATTGACGGTGGATCTGGTCTGGCGCGTTTCAGTTGATTCGGCCTTCGAAGGTGATCGCGAAGGCGTTGAGCGGCGGCTGCGATCATGCGGCGAGCAGGAGCGAGAGCGCGCTGGCGCTCAGCCTGATCCCGAAGGCTGCTCCGCCGGTGCCGAGGGGTGTTGCTGCGTGGAGCGGCCCCGCGTCGACGGCATCGAAGCCGACACGGTCGACCAGCCTCATCACGACCGTGCGTGCGTCGTCCTCGTTCCCGGACACGGCTTGAGCTACGCGGTCGGTGCTGCCGGGTGGCCTGCGGAGTTCTTCGAACTCGTGGTAGCCGAGCTGGTTGAGGCTCTTGACGACCGATGCGCCGTCGAACCATCGTTGCACGACGAGGCTCGATCCGGCGGGGTCGGCGGCGAGCTCAGGGTCGTGTCCGTCGATGGGTTCCCAGTAGTTCATGGTGTCGATGAGCACCTTGCC
>JASGDZ010000181.1:0-5457 GCA_047606835.1 Microbacterium sp.
CGGTCACGCCGACGTGCTGCCCCCGGTTCCTGGCTACCTGGAGGTCGACCTCCCCACGCTGCAGGCGCGGCTCGTGCGCCGGCCGAAGCGCGCCGAGGTCCCCGTCACATGCGACGTGCAGCTCGTCGTCGAGTACTACGCGGCACGCTGACGTTCCATCGTCAGTGTGGTGCGTAGTCGGTTGTCGAGTAGGTCGCGAAGCGGCCGTATCGAGGCACGCCTCCCTCCGGGTGTGGCGCTCCGCTTCGACCCGCGTGTGACATCCGTGTCGGAATCGATGGGAAATCGCCGTCAGGTGGTGCGAGAATCGGAGTCGGCACTCTGCCAGCACACCTAACGGAGGGGGAACCATGGGCATCGACGACTTGATCAACAAGGGCAAGGAGCTCTTCGAGGAGAACAAGGACAAGGTCGTGGACGCGCTCAAGAGCGACGAGGCCGAGGGCATCACCGACAAGGTTCTCGACGGTGCCGCCGATCTTGCGAAGAAGGTCGCGCCCGACGAGTTCGACGCGAAGGTCGACGAAGTGCGCGACGGTATCGACAAGTCCGTCGGCAACGAGTAGGAGTTCGCACCGCGCTCCTTGTCGCTGAGCGAGCGAAGCGAGACGCACCGGGGCGCGCGGGCGGAAGGGGTGGATGCGGGGCATCCACCCCTTTTGCGGTGCCGGCGTCGTGTGCCGTCGTCGAACGCGGGATCTCGTCGGCGGCGAGGCGTGCACGCCGTGCTCCGGCCGCCCACCGCGCAGAGGTTCGGCACCCCGGGCGCCTCCTGTCGTTTCCGCCTACGATGGAGGGATGCCGCGCCCGGCGGCCCCGACCCGAGGAAGTGACATGAGAAGCCTGTTCTGGTTCCTGCTCGGCATCGTCGGCGGCTTCGTGGCCGCTCATCTGCTCGACAAGGATCCGCGCGGCCACCAGCTGCTGGCCGAGGTCGACGGCCGCATCACCGCGTTCACCGATCGGATGACCGACGCCTATCACCAGCAGGAGTCGCGCTTCGCCGACATCGTCGGCACCGCGACGGCTGCGCCGGCCGCCGACGACTGACCTTCCGGTGCCGCCCCCGCGAACGGCGGGGGACAGCACCGCGCCCCGCCGCCTCAGAGGAGACGCATGAAGACCGCCGAGATCGCCCAGCGCTACCTGGACTTCTTCCACCGGCGCGACCACGTGATCGTGCCGTCGGCCTCGCTCGTCAGCGACGACCCGACGCTGCTGTTCACCGTGGCGGGCATGGTGCCCTGGATCCCCTACCTGACGGGGGTCGTCCCGGCGCCGCATCCGCGCGTCGCCGACGTGCAGAAGTGCATCCGCACGAACGACATCGAAGAGGTCGGCAAGACCGCGCGTCACGGCACGTTCTTCCAGATGCTCGGCAACTGGTCGTTCGGCGACTACTTCAAGGAGGGCGCCATCCGCCTCGCGTGGGAGCTGCTGACCACCTCCGACGCGGACGGCGGGCTCGGCTTCGACGAGAAGGACCTCTGGGTCACCGTCTACGAGACCGACGACGAGGCGGAGGCCATCTGGCGCGACGTCATCGGGCTCAGCCCCCAGCGCATCCAGCGCCTGGGCCGCGAGGACAACTACTGGCACACCGGGCAGCCCGGGCCGGGCGGGCCCGACTCGGAGATCTTCTTCGACCGCGGTCCGGCCTACGGACGCGACGGCGGGCCCGCGGTCGACGACACGCGGTTCCTGGAGATCTGGAACCTCGTGTTCATGCAGGAGCTCATCGCGAACGTGCGCTCCAAGGTCGACTTCGACATCGTGTCGCCCCTGCCCGACAAGAACATCGACACCGGGATGGGTCTGGAGCGCGTCGCGTTCCTCAAGCAGGGCGTCGAGAACATGTACGAGATCGACCAGGTCCGCCCGGTCCTCGACCGTGCCGTCGAGCTCTCCGGGCGCCGGTACGGCGCCCGGCACGACGACGACGTGCGCTTCCGCGTCATCGCCGACCACGTGCGCTCCTCGCTCATGCTGCTCTCCGACGGCGTCACGCCGTCGAACGAGGGGCGCGGCTACATCCTCCGCCGGCTGATGCGCCGTTCGATCCGCGCGATGCGGCTGCTGGGCGTCGACGGGCCCACGTTCCCCGAGCTGTTCGCCGCGTCGCGCGACGCGATGAAGAGCGCCTACCCCGAGGTCGAGACCGACTGGTCGCGCATCTCGCAGTACGCGTTCGCGGAGGAGGAGACGTTCCTTCGCACGCTCGCGGCGGGCTCGACGATCCTCGACCTCTCGGTGCAGCAGACGAAGGATGCCGGGGCCACCGCGATCTCGGGCTCGGAGGCGTTCCTCCTGCACGACACCTACGGCTTCCCGATCGACCTGACGCTCGAGATCGCCGAGGAGGCGGGGCTGAGCGTGGACCGCTCGGCGTTCGATGCGCTCATGCAGGAGCAGCGGGCGCGTGCCAAGGCCGACGCGCGCTCGCGCAAGCGGGCGCTGGCCGACCTCAGCGTGTACCGCGACTTCCGCGCGAAGGGCGAGACGGTGTTCACCGGCTACACCGACCTGGAGACGGAGTCGCACGTGCTCGGCATCCTCGTCGACGGCCAGCCCGCCGATCGCGCGGCGCAGGGGCAGTTCGCCGAGGTGATCCTCGCCGAGACCGCGCTCTACGCCGAGTCGGGCGGCCAGGTGGCCGACAAGGGCACGATCACCGGTCCCGGGTTCGAGCTCGACGTGCTCGACGTGCAGCGCCCGGTGCCTGGGCTGGTCAGCCACACCGTGGAGGTGACCAGCGGCGAGGTGGCGGTCGGCTCCGCGGCCACGTCGGTGGTGGATGCCGCGAACCGACGTGCGGCACGGCAGGCCCACTCCGCCACGCACCTCGTGCACGCCGCGCTGCGCGACACGCTCGGCAGGTCCGCCACCCAGGCGGGCTCGCTCAACCGCGCCGGGTACCTGCGCTTCGACTTCGCGTGGGGCCAGGCCCTGTCCACCGAGACGAAGACCGAGATCGAGGAGATCGCGAACAACGCGATCCGCGACAACCTGCCGGTCGAGACCCGCATCATGAGCCTGGACGACGCGAAGGCCGCGGGCGCCATGGCCCTGTTCGGCGAGAAGTACGGCGACGTGGTGCGCATGGTCGACATCGGCGGGCCGTGGTCGCGAGAGCTGTGCGCCGGCACGCACGTGTCCACGAGCGCGGAGGTCGGTCTGGTGTCGCTCATCGGTGAGTCGTCGGTGGGCGCGTCGAACCGCCGCATCGAGTCGCTCGTCGGCGTCGACGCGTTCCGTTCGCTCGCCGCCGAGCGCGCCATCGTCGCGGAGCTCACGAGCGCGCTGAAGACCCCGCGCGATCAGCTCACCGCCCGCATCGCCGAACTGGGCGCGAACCTCAAGGCCGCCGAGAAGAAGATCGCCGCGCTCGAGGCCAAGGCCCTGACGGAGCGGGCGCCCGCGCTCGCCGCCGCCGCGGCCGCGCACGGCGGCTTCGTGCTCGCCGCCGACAGTGTCGGCGCGATCGGCTCGGCCGACGACCTGCGCACGCTCGTACTGTCCGTGCGCGACCGGCTCGGCTCGGCGCCGGCCGTCGTCGCCCTGGCCGGCGAGGTGTCGGGGCGTCCCGTCGTCGTCGCGGCCACCACCGAAGCAGCGCGCGCCGCGGGTGCGAAGGCGGGTGCGCTGGCCAAGGCGGCCTCCGCCGCGCTCGGGGGCGGAGGCGGCGGCCGAGACGACGTCGCTCAGGGCGGGGGGGCGGATGCCTCCGCCATCCCGGCCGCGCTCACGGCCATCCGAGACGCCCTGGTGCCGGCGACGTGACGCACGGCGTCGACATCGGGCAGGGCTTCCGTCGGGGCCCGCGGCTCGGCGTCGACGTCGGAAGGGCGCGCGTTGGGATCGCCCGCAGCGACCCCGACGGGCTGCTCGCGACCCCCGTCGAGACCGTCGCACGGCAGGACGGCGATCCGATCGCGCGCGTGGTCGCGCTCGCGCGCGAGCACGACGTCGTCGAGATCGTCGTCGGACTGCCGGTGAACCTGCGCGGGCAGGACACGGCGTCGACCACCGACGCGCGGGTGTTCGCCGCGGCGGTCGCGGCGGCATCCTCCGTTCCCGTGCGGCTCGTCGACGAACGGCTGAGCACCGTCTCCGCGCATGCCGCGCTGCGGGATTCCGGAAGATCCCAGCGTTCGTCGCGTAGGATCGTCGATCAGGTCGCCGCCGTCGTGCTGCTGCAGCAGGCACTCGATGTCGAGAAGCGCTCGGGGCGTGCGCCCGGTGAGACCCTGCCCACTTCCCAGGAGCCCGAAGCCTGATGTCCGACCCATCGTCCTCGCACGACGATCCGCTCGCCGCCGGGGCGTCCGAGCCCTCGGCGCCGGCCCCCGCTGACGCGGCTGCCGCTCCGCTCTCGCGGCGTGCTGCGCGCGAGGCCGCCGCCCACGCGGCACCGGCGGCAGCGCAGGCCGAGCCCGCGAGCGTCCAGGAGCCCGCCGCGTCCTCGAACGCCGCGGCATCCGGTTCGTCGGCGAAGCCCGGCTCCACCCCGCCGACGCTCGACGACCTCTTCTCGGCATCGGCCGGGGACTCCTCCCGCGGCCCCCGAAAGCCGCGCCGGATCGGCGGCTGGATCGTGCTGGGCGTCGTGGTCGTCCTCATCGGAGGCGTCGTCGGGACCGGCGTGTGGGCGTGGAACACCTACCAGGAGCAGATTCGCGACGTCATGGGGTGGGGCGAGCCGGAGGACTACGAGGCCGGTGAGGCCTCGGGCGAGGCGCTCGTGACCATCGCGGAGGGCGACGTGCCCTCGACGATCTCGAAGACCCTGTACGAGGCGGGGGTCACCAAGACCGAGTCCGCCTTCTACGACATGCTCATCGAGACGCAGCAGAACCCCACGTTCTATCCGGGCGTGTACAAGCTGCAGCTGAAGATGACCGCCGCCGCCGCCTTGGAGGCGCTGGAGGACTCGGCCAACAAGCTCGAGAACACCGTCGTCGTGACCGAGGGGATGTCGTACACCGATGCGCTGCAGCGCATCGCCGACGCGACCGGCCTGTCGTACGACGACCTGCTGGCCGAGGCGGAGGACTTCACGCAGTTCGGCGTGCCCTCGTCGGCGCCGAGCATCGAGGGGTTCCTCTTCCCCGCCACCTACACGTTCGATCCGGGCATCGACGCGCACGACGCGGTCGCGCGGCTCGTCGACGAGATGTTCGAGCGACTCGACGCCCTGGGGGTGCCCGAGGACGAGCGGCTGAGCATCCTGACCCTCGCCTCGATCATCCAGAAGGAGTCCGGGCCCGACGTGGCGGACATGCCGAAGATCGCCCGGGTCTTCCTCAACCGCATCGCCGACGGGATGCTGCTGCAGTCCGACGCGACCGTCGCCTACGGCGCGGGCCTGGAGGGCACGGTGTGGACGACCGAGGAGCAGCGCGCCGACGCGGACAACATCTACAACACCTACGTGCACGAAGGCCTCCCGCCCGGCCC
>JASGDZ010000182.1:0-22758 GCA_047606835.1 Microbacterium sp.
CCGCCGTCGACGTGGTCCGCGCGGGCACCGCGGTGCACGAGGAGGGTCTGGCCGCCGCGGTGGCCGCCGGCGCGCTCGCGATCGACGCGGCCGAGGCATCCGCTCGCTCCTACGATCTCGTCGTCGACGGCGTCGTGGGCACGGGCACACGCGGCGCGCCGGCGCTGCGCGGCGTCGTGCGCGAGGTCGTCGCGGCGCTTCTGCCCGCCGTGCGCGAGGGGCGCACGCGCGTGGTCGCCGTCGATCTGCCGAGCGGCCTGCACCCGGACGACGGAACGACCGCCGACGGGCTCGTGCTCCCCGCCGACGTGACGGTCACGTTCGGGGCAGTCAAGGCCGGGCTCGTGCGCGCCGAAGGGCCGCGGCTGGCGGGGTGCGTGGTGCTCGCCGACATCGGGATCGGCGCGCAGCTGGCCCTCGTCGAGCCGGTGGGACGCGCATCCGTCTCCCGGGTCGTGATCGCCTGAACCGTCCGGCCCTCGTCCGATTCGGGGATCGTGCCCGACGCGGGTACGGTTTTCACGTGCCCGAAGATCGCAACGCATCCCCCGCAGCGTCCCACCCGCTCTCCGCGACGCACCCGCTCGCGCTCGCACCCGTGCCCTCGCCCCCGAGCACGGTCGACGGTTTCGTGCGCGAGTTCCTCGCGAACCTGAACTACACGCGAGGCGTCGCCCTGTCGTCGTCCTCTCCCACCGACCAGTACTTCGCGCTGGCCTACACGGTGCGCGACTACCTCCTCGCGCGGTGGCTGGAGGACCAGCGCCGCCAGAAGGAGCAGCAGGCCAAGGGCGTGTGCTATCTCTCGGCCGAGTACCTGCTCGGACGGCAGCTCGACAACAACCTGCTCGCCTCGCGGCTCACCGACATCGCGACGGAGGCGCTCGCCGGGTCCGGCGTCGACATCAACGAGCTGCGCCAGCTGGAGGTCGAGCCGGGGCTCGGCAACGGCGGCCTCGGCCGGCTCGCGGCGTGCTTCATCGACTCGCTCGCCACGATGAGCGTGCCGAGCATCGGCTACGGCATCCGCTACGAGTACGGCATCTTCCGGCAGACCTTCGTCGACGGCCAGCAGGTCGAGCAGCCCGACGCCTGGCTCGAGCTCGGCTCGCCGTGGGAGTTCCCGCACCCCGAGGCCGCGCAGACGATCGGATTCGCCGGCCACACCGAGAAGTACGACGACGACGGGGTCGAGCGGGTGCGCTGGGTCCCCGCGTGGAACGTGCGCGCCGTGCCTTACAACTACATGGTGCCCGGCTATCACAACGGCCGCGTCAACACGCTGCGGCTGTGGCGGGCGGTCGCGACCAACAGCTTCGACCTGCGCGTCTTCAACTCCGGGGACTACGAGGAGGCCGTGCGCGCGCAGACCTTCGCGGAGAACATCTCCAAGGTCCTCTACCCCGAGGACTCCACGCCGCAGGGCAAGGAGCTGCGCCTGCAGCAGCAGTACTTCTTCTGCGCCGCGTCGATCGCCGACTTCCTGGACAACCAGCTCTCCGACGGCTACGACCTGCACAAGCTCCCCGACCGGGTGATCTTCCAGCTCAACGACACGCACCCCGTCATCGCGGTGCCGGAGTTCATGCGGGTGCTCGTCGACGAGAAGCACCTGGAGTGGGACGAGGCCTGGGCGATCGCCCAGCAGTGCTTCGCGTACACGTGCCACACGCTGCTGCCGGAGGCGCTCGAAGTGTGGCCGGTCGAACTGCTGGAGCGCCTGCTGCCGCGCCACATGGAGATCATCTACCGCATCAACGACGAATTCCTCGCCGGCGTGCGCGAGCGCTACGGCGACGACGAGATGCGCATCCGGAACATGTCGATCATCGGCGAGCACCCGTACCGCATGGTGCGGATGGCGTACCTCGCCACCGTCGCGGGCGCCAAGGTCAACGGCGTGGCCGAGCTGCACTCGCAGCTGCTGCGCGAGAAGGTGCTCCCCGCGTTCGACGAGTTCTTCCCCGGCAAGTTCACCAACGTCACGAACGGCGTCACGCCGCGCCGGTTCCTGCGGTTGGCCAATCCACAGCTCGCCCAGCTCATCACCGAGGCGCTGGGCGCGGGGTGGACGGTGGACCTGGAGCGCCTGCGCGGGCTGGAGTCGTTCGCCGAGGACCCCGAGTTCCGCGCGCGGTTCGCCGAGGTGAAGGCGGCGAACAAGCGACGTCTCAGCCAGGTGCTGTACGAGCGCGACGGCTTCGAGGTGAGCGACGGGCACATGCTCGACGTCATGGTCAAGCGCCTCCACGAGTACAAGCGGCAGATGCTCAAGCTCCTGCACATCGTGACGCTGTACGAGGGCATCGTCTCGGGTCGGCTGCAGGCCTCCGACATCACGCCGCGCACGTTCGTCTTCGGGGCGAAGGCCGCGCCCGGCTACGCGATGGCCAAGCGCATCATCCACCTCATCAACGCCGTGGGCGCGGTCGTGAACGCGGACGCGCGCGTCGAGGGTCGCCTGAAGGTGCTGTTCCCACCGAACTACAACGTGACGCTCGCCGAGCGCGTCATCCCGGCCGCCGACCTGTCCGAGCAGATCTCGCTCGCAGGCAAGGAGGCCTCGGGCACGGGCAACATGAAGTTCGCCCTCAACGGCGCCCTCACGATCGGCACCGACGACGGCGCGAACGTCGAGATCCGCGAGCTCGTCGGAGACAAGAACTTCTTCCTGTTCGGCATGACCGAGCCGGAGGTCGAGGCGCTGTGGGCGCGCGGGTACAAGCCTGCCGAGTTCTACCAGCAGGATGCGCGGCTGCGCGCGGCGATCGACCTCATCGCTTCGGGCGCGTTCTCCGGCGGCGACCGGTCGACCTTCGAGCCGCTCGTGTCGAACCTGCTCTACGAGGACCGCTTCATGGTGCTCGCCGACTACGCGTCGTACATCGAGGCGCAGGAGCGCGTCGACGTCGCCTACGCCGACCAGGACGCGTGGACGCGCTCGGCGATCCTCAACGTGGCGCGCTCGGGGTTCTTCTCGTCCGACCGGTCGATGCGCGACTACATCGAGCGCATCTGGCACACGCCGCCCGTGCTCTGATCGCTCGACGCGTCGTCAGCGCGCGTAGCGCTCCACGAACGCGCGCAGGATGGTCGCGGTGTGCGTGACGGGCAGTCGTCGCACGGCGTCGAGGGTGGCGTGCAGCTCGTCCGCGGCGAAGTACCCGTGGCCGGCGTAGGCGTGGATGCGCGTCGTGATGCCGTCGACGTCGAGCTCGGGATGGAACTGCGTCGCGTACACGTTGCGGCGCACGCGGAACATCTGCACCGGACACGTCGCGCCGGTCACGAGCAGTACGGCGGATGCCGGAAGGCTCGACACCGCCTCCTTGTGGCCGACGAACGCGGCGAACCGGTCGGGAAGGCCCGCCAGCAGCGGGTCCTCGGCGCCGGCCGGTGTGCGTTCGACCTCGATGACGCCGATCGGCTCCCGGAACGTGCCGTCGACGACAGCGCCCTGGTGCACACCCAGCGTGCCCACGCCGTAGCACGCCCCGAGGAAGGGGAAGTCGCGCGCCACGATCTCGTCGAGGAGCGTCCCGAACTCCTTCTCGACACGCCGCTGCACCGCCGACTTCCGCTCCGGCGGATCGGACGCGTTGAACGGCCCGCCGCCCACGAGCACCCCCGACAGCGCGTCGAGGTCGAGCGCGGGCATCGGGTCGGCTTCGAGCCGCACCCGGATCAGGTCGCGCTCGCTCAGTCCGCTGTACTTGAGGAAGAGCGCGTACTCCTCGTCGGCGGGGAGGTCTTCGGCTCGCGTGGCGAGCAGCACGAACGGCTTCATCGCGACGAGTCTAGAGGGCGCGGACGTGCGCCCGGATTAGGCTGTGGAGCACAGGAGGAGCCATGGCAATCGCACGCCTTCACGGTGGACCGCTCGACGGACAGGTCATCCCGCTCGAACGTGTCGAGCTCGAGCGCTATATCGCCCCGTACGGCGAGGGTCAGCTCGTGTACGAGCGCGCCGGGGCGCTGGAGCGCACCGGCGATCACGACGGTCCCACGACGGCCGAGTTCTGGTTCGTGGAGGCCACCGAGGTGATCGACCCCGATCCCGACGGCCGCGACGCGTGACGTCGGCTGAGCCGGCGCGGTCGGTCGAGATCGAGCTGAAGCTCGATGCCGACGACACCACGCCGCTGCCCGACCTCGCGGCGCTGCCGGGCGTCGTCTCCGTCACGGCGGGCGAGGTGCACCTGCTCGACGCGCGCTATCTCGACACCGCCGAGCTCAACCTCGCCAGGGCCGGCTTCGCGCTGCGTCGCCGCACCGGGGGGCCGGACGCCGGCTGGCACGTCAAGGGCCCGCTCGTCGACGGCGCGCGCGTCGAGCTGCGCTGGCCGCTGGGGGAGCCGGGACCGGTGCCGGCGGACATCGTGAGGATGCTGGCCGAGTTGACGGGTGCCTCGCCCGACGCCCTGGCCGGGCTCGCGCCCGTCGCGCGCATCCGCAACGAGCGCACCGCCTACCTTCTGCTCGACGCCGCGGGCGCGACGATCGCGGAGTTCGCCGACGACCGGGTCGCGGCCACGGACGAGCGCGCCGGCGTGCAGCGCGCGTGGCGGGAGTGGGAGCTCGAGCTCGGCGATCGGCCGCCGCGGGATCCGGCCGCGTTCTTCGCCGCGGCGACAGCGGCGATGCGCTCCGTCGGGGCGGCGCCTGCGACATCCGTCTCGAAGCTCGCCCGCGCCCTCGGCGCCTGAACGGTCCGGCCGGCCGGCCTCGATCAGAGGTTGATCATGTGGCCGACGAGGCCGTGGAACGCCTCCTGCACGGCCTCCGACAGCGTGGGGTGGGTGTGCACGTTGCGAGCGGCCTCCAGAGCCGTGAGGTCCCACTTCTGGGCGAGCGTGAGCTCGGGCAGCAGCTCCGAGACATCCGGACCGATCAGGTGGCCGCCCAGCAGCTCGAGGTGCTCGCCGTCGGCGACGAGCTTGACGAAGCCCACCGGCTCGCCGAGGCCGTTCGCCTTGCCGTTGGCGGAGAACGGGAACTTCGCGACCTTCACGTCGTAGCCGGCGTCGCGCGCCTGCTGCTCGGTGAGGCCGAACGATGCCACCTGCGGGTTGCAGAAGGTCGCGCGCGGCATGTACCGGTAGTCGCCGAGCGTCATCGTCTCGGCCTTGCCGATGGTCTCGGCGGCGACGACGGCCTGCGCCTCCGCCACGTGCGCGAGCTGGAGCTTGGCCGTCACATCGCCGATCGCGTAGATGTGCGGCACCGACGTGCGCATGTGGTCGTCGATGTCGATCGCACCGCGGTCGGTGAGCGCCACGCCGGTGTTCTCCAGGCCGAAGCCCTCGACGTTCGGGGCGAACCCGATCGACATCAGGACCTTGTCGGCGTCGATCGCGCCCGGTGCGCCGTCTTTCGCTGTGTAGGTCACCGTCACGCGGTCGCCGTGGTCGGTGACGGTGTCGACCTTCGTGGAGGTGAGGATGTCGACGCCGAGCTTCTTGTACTGCCGCTCGATCTCCTTCGACACGTCGACGTCCTCGTTGGGAAGCGCCCGGTCGAGGAACTCGATGATCGTGGCCTTGACGCCGTAGTTGGCCAGCACGTAGGCGAACTCCATGCCGATGGCGCCGGCGCCGACGATGACGATCGACCGCGGCAGGTCTCGCGCGAGGATCTGCTCCTCGTACGTCACGACGTTGCCGCTGAGCTGCACGCCGGGAAGGAGCCGCACCTTCGAGCCGGTCGCGATGATCGCGTGGTCGAACGTGACGTCCTCGGCGGAGCCGTCGGCCTTGGCGACCCGCAGGGCGTTCGGTCCGGTGAACGAGCCGCGCCCCTCGTACTCGGTGACCTTGTTCTTCTTCATGAGGAAGTGGATGCCCTTGACGTGCGTCTCGGCGACCTTGCGACTGCGGTCCCACGCGGCGCCGAAGTCGAATTGCGCGTCGCCCGAGATGCCGAAGAGCTCCGCCTTGTGATGGAACGTGTGGGCGAGGTCGGCGTTCTTCAACAGGGCCTTCGAGGGGATGCATCCCACGTTGAGGCACACACCGCCCCAGTACTTCTCTTCGATGACCGCGACCTTCAGTCCGAGCTGAGCGCTGCGCACGGCCGCGACGTACCCGCCGGGGCCCGCGCCGAGGATGACGACGTCGTAGTGAGGCATGCAGTCAGCTTATCGGCGCGCGCTCTTCCTGCGCGCGCGGGAGAGCGCGAGGTACGCGACTGCCGCGACCGCCGCCGCCGCGATCACGACGACGATCGGCCACACCAGCGGCGGGTCGGCTTCTTCCGGCGCCGCCGTCGGCGCGGTCGATGCCGGCGAGGGCTCGACGGTGCGGGTGGGCGCCGCCGTCGGCGTGGGGGAGGGGAGCGCGACGACGAACGCGAAGCTGCCGGAGACGGGGTGGCCGTCGCTGGAGACCACCTTGTATTCGACGGTGTAGGTGCCGCCCGGCTCGGCGGATGTCGTGATCGCCTGGGTCACGGTGGGCCCCGAGACCACCGGGTCGCCTTCCTGCACGGGCGTTCCGGTCGCGGTGGTCACCTCGATCGCGGTGAGGTCGGCATCCGCCAGCAGGTCGGCGCTGAACGTGAGCGAAACCGCATCCGGCACCGCGTCGACGGTCGAGCCTGCCGCGGGGTCGGTGTCGACCAGCTGGTCGTGAGCGGCGGCCGGCGCGGCCGAGGCGAGGATCGCCCCGAGCGCGAGGGCGAGGGCGGCGAAGAGGGCGGGGGCGGTTCTCCGAGACATCCCAATGAGAGTACCCCGGGGCCTATCGCGACGACCCGCGCAGTCGTAGCATGGCGGCAGGCGGGCGTTCCTGCCCGCTCGTTCGACGACACGAGACGAGGTGCGGTGTGGACGCGATGATGATGGGCATGATGTCCAAGGGTATGATGCCGATGGCCGGCATGGAGACCATGGACATGGCCATGATGCAGGCGTGTATGGATGCCTGCTCGGCCTGCGAGCAGGCGTGCACGGTGTGCTCGGCTCAGGGCATGGACGGTGACGCGATGATGTCGTGCGCGGCCATGTGCATGAACTGCGCGGACATGTGCAGCACGATGATGCGGGCGATGATGCGCCCGATGGGCATGGACATGGCGTGCATGATGGCGATGCTCGACGCGTGCATGGCGATGTGCAAGACGTGCATGGACGAGTGCATGACGCACGCCGACATGAGCGAGGTCTGCACGATGTGCGCTCAGGCCTGCCAGGCGTGCATGGACGCGTGCATGACGATGAAGGGCGCGATGGCCGCGATGGCCTGACGCGTCGGCCACCGGTCCCACCGGGACCGAGGGGTCAGTGCGAGACGTTGAACCAGCGGCGCCCGGCCGCGAGCACGTGATAGCGCTCGTGCACGGCGACGGGAGTGCCGACCGTGGCGGCTTCGGCCGCGCCCGAGGCGTTCCACAGCGCCAGCAGCGCGCCGTCCAGCGTGCGCACGATGAGGTGGCCGGTGCGTGCGTCGGCGTGCTCGACGATCGCGTCCACCCACTCGCGCGGGGTCGCCGAGGCGAGACGCGACTGGATCAGGTGCAGCGCGTGACCCGGCGCGTAGCTCGAGCACTCGTCCCCGTGTGCGCACATGCACGTCGCAGCCTCACGCACCGGGAGGGGCGGGATGCGACCGGGCTGACTCGACACGACGGTTCCTCTCATTGCGGGATCGACTCACGCCAGCGTATGTGCGCCGTGTCGCGAGCACACCCGGGGCGACACACGCCGAAACATACCGCCGGCCCCGGGAGGATCGGCCGATGCGGCTCGTTCGCGGTCGAGCCGATCGGCTACGCTGGAGCAAGAGGAGGGCGAGCGTGTCAGAAGCCGACAACCGCGGTCCGGATTCCGGCGGGATCCGTCGCGTGCCGGAGGGCTCCGCCGGGCGTGAGGGCACGCACGACACCACCGAGACGTTCGGACACGACTCCGACCTGTCGTTCGTCCCGTTCGGGCACGAGCTGACCGATGCCGAGCTGGAGGCGATCGAGGCGTTGCCCGCGCACGCGGCGTTGCTGCTGGTGCGCTCGGGGCCCACCGCGGGTGCGCGCTACCTCCTCGACGCCGACGTGACGACGGTCGGTCGGCACCCCGAGGCGGACATCTTCTTCGACGACGTCACGGTGTCGCGCCGTCACGCCGAGATCACCCGCTCGGGATCCGAGTTCGAGATCATCGACCAGCGGTCGCTGAACGGCACGTACGTCAACGGCGAGCGGGTCGACCGCGGTGCGCTGGCGAACGGCTCTGAGGTGCGCATCGGGAAGTTCCGCCTGAACTTCTTCGCGTCTCCGTCGGACCTGCCGCGGGCTTCCGCCGGATGATGGCCGCCGCATCCGCCCGCGAACGATCGTCCCCCGCGGGTTCGCTCAGCATCGGTCAGGTGCTCGCGCGACTGACCCCCGACTTCCCCGGACTGTCCGCGTCCAAACTGCGCTTCCTCGAGGTGCAGGGTATCGTCACGCCGTCGCGCACCGAGTCCGGATACCGGAAGTTCTCCGCGGCCGACGTCGAGCGGCTGAGACTGGCACTGACCCTCCAGCGCGACCACTTCCTGCCGCACAGCGTGATCCGCGAGTACCTCGCAGACCTCGACGCCGGCCGCGACCCCGCCGCGTCCGTCCCGGTGACCCTGCCTGCATCGATCACCGCGGTTCCGCGCCGGTACCGCCGCGACGAGCTCCTCGCGGCCTCCGGGGCGGCCCCGCAGCTGCTCAACGATGCGATCAGCACCGGGATGCTCGCCGCGGCCGAGAGCTACGGCGAAGGCGCCGTCGCACTGCTGCGCGCGATGGTCGCGTTGGATCGCCACGGCATCGAGCCCCGCCACCTGCGCGCGCTGAAGCAGAGCGCGGAGCGCGAGGCGGCGCTCATCGAGTCGGCGCTGGCCCCGCTGATGCGGCGGACCGATGCGGCATCCCGCGCGAAGGCCAGCGAGCTGGCCCCCGAGCTGGCCCGCCGTCTCGACGAGGTGCGCGCGGCATTCGTGAAGGCAGCCATCGGCCGCATGGTGGGATGACGCGACACGCCGGACGCGTTCGCGCGGATGTCGTTGCCCGCACCCTGTCCCTGATCTAGCGTGGAACACACCCGAGTCGTGAGGAGGACGTGAATGTCCCTGGACGAGCGCGCAGGCGAGCAGCCGTTCGCGACCGACCTCCTCTTCACCGACGGCCTGCCGCAGATGGACGACGAGGTCGGCTACCGCGGAGCGGTCGCTGCCCGCGCCGCCGGCATCACGTATCGCCAGTTGGACTACTGGGCGCGCACCGAGCTGGTCGAGCCGACGGTGCGCGGCGCCAAGGGCTCGGGCTCGCAGCGCCTCTACGGCTTCCGCGACATCCTCGTGCTGAAACTGGTCAAGGAGCTGCTGAACACGGGCATCTCGCTGCAGCAGATCCGTGTGGCCGTCGACCAGCTGCGCGCGGCGGGCATCCGCGATCTCGCCGGAACCACGCTGATGAGCGACGGCGCGTCGGTCTACCTGTGCACGTCGAACGACGAGGTGATCGATCTGCTCAGTCGCGGTCAGGGCGTGTTCGGCATCGCGGTGGGCAAGGTGCTGCGCGACGTGGAGTCGACGCTCGTGCAGTTCGACCCCACGAGCCCGGACCCCGTCGACGAGCTCGCCGCGCGCCGCGCCGCCCGCTCGGCCTGAGCGACTCCCGCGGTCGTTGAGCGAGCGCAGCGGCCCAGACGCGGCGGCCGATGACGCTTAGGCGCGCAGCTCGCCGGGCATGGGGATGCGTCCGGTGCGCATGATCCGGTCCAGGAGCGCGTCGAAGTCGCGCGCCAGCTCCTGCGTCGTCTCGCCCGGCCACACGTGCAGCGGCTTCGCCGCGCCCTGCGCCTGCTGCAGCGACGTGCGCTCGGGCAGGTGCGGCGTCAGCACGAGCGGCCCGAACATGTCGCGCAGCTCCTTGATGCGGAACTGATGCTCGATCGACTGCGGGCGCACGCGGTTCACGACGATCCCCAGCGGCTGCAGGCGGGGGGACAGTCCGCGGCGGGTCTCCTCGATCGCGCGCAGCGCGCGGTCGGCCGCGGCGACGGAGAAGAGCCCCGGCTCGGTCACGACGATGACGCGGTCGGATGCCGCCCACGCGGTGCGCGTGAGGGCGTTGAGCGATGGCGCGCAGTCGACGAGCACGAGGTCGTAGTCGGACTCGATCGTGGCCAGCGCCTCCTCGAGCTTCCACACGTCGCGCACGCTCGGGTGCGGGCCGTCGAAGTTGATCGCCGACGGGCTGCCGATCATGACGTCGATGGTCGACGGGTGTACTTTCGCCCAGCCGCTCGTGGTGATCGCCTGACGGACGACCTTCTCCTTCGGGTTGGCCAGCACATCGGCGACGTTGAGGCGCCCCGCCACCTGGATGTCCATACCGGTGGACACATCCGACTGCGGGTCGAGGTCGACGACGAGGGTGCGCACTCCGCGGGCGAAGGCCGCCGAGGCGAGGCCCAGGGCCACCGTCGTCTTGCCGACGCCCCCCTTCAGGGAGCTGACACTGAGTACATGCACAATCAGATACGTTACCGTCCCCTAGGCTGAGGGGCATAAAGCCCGCGTTCCTGCTCGCGTCGCTGCGCCGCTCGAGCACCGACGGGCCCGCCGACATCCAGAGGTCCGCATGTTCAGGAAGATCCTCGTCGCCAACCGCGGAGAGATCGCCATCCGGGCGTTCCGCGCCGCCTTCGAGCTCGGGGCGCGCACGGTCGCCGTCTTCCCCTACGAGGACCGCGGATCGCTGCACCGCCAGAAGGCCGACGAGTCGTACGAGATCGGCCAGCCGGGGCATCCGGTGCGCAACTATCTCGACGTCGACGAGATCGTCCGCATCGCCCTCCAGGCCGGTGCCGACGCCATCTACCCCGGCTACGGCTTCCTCTCGGAGAACCCCGAGCTCGCCGCGAAGGCCGCAGCGAACGGCATCACGTTCATCGGGCCCTCGGCCGACGTGCTGGAGATGGCGGGCAACAAGGTGACCGCGAAGGAGCACGCGATCGCGGCCGGAGTGCCGGTGCTGGCCTCGACAGACGCCTCCGACGACGTCGACGTGCTCGTCGCGCAGGCGCCCGACATCGGCTTCCCGATCTTCGTGAAGGCCGTCGCCGGAGGCGGCGGCCGCGGCATGCGGCGGGTCGAGACCGCCGCCGAGCTGCCGCCGGCGATCGCCGAGGCGATGCGGGAGGCGGGTGCGGCGTTCGGCGACGCGCGGGTGTTCCTCGAGCAGGCCGTGGTCCGTCCGCGGCACATCGAGGTGCAGATCCTCGCGGACGCCACGGGCCACACGGTGCATCTGTTCGAGCGTGACTGCTCCGTGCAGCGGCGTCACCAGAAGGTGATCGAGATCGCGCCGGCGCCCGATCTCGACGAAGAGCTGCGCCAGCGCATCCACCGCGACGCCGTCGCCTTCGCGCGCTCGATCGGCTACGTCAACGCGGGCACCGTCGAGTTCCTCGTCGACACGGCGGGGGAGCGCGCAGGCCAGCACGTCTTCATCGAGATGAACCCGCGCATCCAGGTCGAGCACACGGTCACCGAGGAGGTCACCGACGTCGACCTGGTGCAGTCTCAGCTGCGCATCGCGGCGGGGGAGACGCTGCGCGATCTCGGGCTCGACCAGGAGAGCATCCAGCTGCGCGGTGCGGCGCTGCAGTGCCGCATCACGACGGAGGACCCCGCGCAGGGGTTCCGCCCCGACACCGGCCGCATCACGACCTACCGCTCGCCGGGCGGCGCCGGCATCCGCCTCGACGGCGGCACGACGGCGGCGGGCTCGCAGATCAGCCCGCACTTCGACTCGATGCTCGCCAAGCTCACCTGTCGGGGACGCGACTTCCCCGCCGCCGTCGCACGTGCCCGGCGCGCGCTCGCCGAGTTCCGCATCCGCGGCGTGGCCACCAACATCCCGTTCCTGCGCGCGGTGCTCGACGACCCGGCGTTCGCCGCAGGAGACCTCAGCACGTCGTTCATCGACGAGCGTCCGCAGCTGCTGACCAGCCACCCGTCGCGCGACCGCGCGACGAAGCTCCTCAACTGGCTCGCGGACGTGACGGTCAACCGCCCGTACGGAGACAAGCCGCTGTCGGTGTCGCCCGGAAGCAAGCTGCCGCCGATCGACGTGTCCTCCCCGCCGCCGAGCGGCGACCTGGAGCGGCTGCGCGCCCTCGGCCCCGCGGGCTTCGCCCGGGCGCTGCGCGAGCAGACCGCGCTCGCCGTGACCGAGACCACCTACCGCGACGCACACCAGTCGCTGCTGGCCACGCGCGTGCGCACGCGCGACCTCGTGCGCGTCGGTCCGCACGTCGCGCGCATGACGCCTCAGCTGCTGTCGGTGGAGGCGTGGGGCGGTGCGACGTACGACGTCGCGCTGCGCTTCCTCGCCGAGGACCCGTGGGAGCGCCTCGCCGCGGTGCGCGCGGCGATCCCGAACATCCCGATCCAGATGCTGCTGCGCGGCCGCAACACCGTGGGCTACACGCCGCGGCCGGTGGAGGTGACCGACGCGTTCGTGCGCGAGGCGGCAGCGACGGGCGTGGACATCTTCCGCATCTTCGACGCGCTCAACGACGTCGACCAGATGCGTCCGGCGATCACGTCGGTGCTGGAGACGGGCACGGCGGTCGCCGAGGTCGCCGTATGCTACACCGCCGATCTGCTCGACCCCGCCGAGCGCCTGTACACCCTCGACTACTATCTGCGGCTGGCCGACCAGATCGTCGAGTCGGGCGCCCACGTCCTCGCGATCAAGGACATGGCGGGTCTGCTGCGGCCCGCCGCCGCGGCGAAGCTCGTGACCGCGTTGCGCGAGCGGTTCGACCTTCCCGTGCACCTGCACACGCACGACACCGCCGGCGGTCAGCTCGCGACGCTTCTCGCCGCCAGCGCAGCGGGAGTCGACGCCGTCGACGCCGCGGCGGCTCCGCTCGCCGGCACGACGAGCCAGCCGTCGCTGTCCGCCGTCGTCGCCGCGCTCGCGCACACCGATCGCGACACCGGCATCAGCCTGCAGGCCGTCGCCGACCTCGAGCCCTACTGGGAGGCCGTGCGGCAGCTGTACCGCCCGTTCGAGTCGGGGCTGCCCGGCCCCACCGGGCGCGTGTACCACCACGAGATCCCGGGCGGCCAGCTGTCGAACCTGCGGCAGCAGGCGATCGCGCTGGGGCTCGCCGACGACTTCGAGCTCATCGAGGACATGTACGCCGCGGCCGACCGCATCCTCGGTCGCATCCCGAAGGTCACCCCGTCGTCGAAGGTCGTCGGCGACCTCGCGCTCGCGCTCGTGGCGGCCAAGGCCGACCCGGCGGACTTCGAGGAGAACCCGCACAGCTACGACATCCCCGACTCCGTGATCGGCTTCATGGCCGGCGAGCTCGGCGATCTGCCCGGCGGCTGGCCCGAGCCGTTCCGCACCAAGGTGCTCGCGGGCCGTCACGTGTCGATCGACATCCCGCTGCTGACCGACGAGGAGAAGGAGGGTCTTGCGGGGGATGCCGCGGCCCGCCGCCGCACCCTCAACCGGCTGCTGTTCCCCGGGCCGGCGCGAGAGTTCGAGCGCAACCGCGAGACCTACGGCGACCTCGCCGCGCTCGGCACGCCGGACTACTTCTTCGGGCTCAAGCCGGGGGAGGAGCACATCGCTGAGATCGACCCCGGGGTGCAGCTCTACGTGGGCCTCGAGGCGATCGGCGAGGCGGACGAGAAGGGCATGCGCACTGTCATGACGACCCTCAACGGTCAGCTGCGGCCGGTCTATGTGCGCGACCGCGGCATCGCCGTCGAGGCCCGCACGGCCCAGAAGGCCGACACCTCCGTGCCGGGCCAGATCGCCGCGCCGTTCGCCGGAGTGGTCACGGTCAAGACGTCCGCGGGGCAGGAGATCGCGGCGGGGCAGCCCGTCGCCTCCATCGAGGCGATGAAGATGGAGGCCGCCATCACGTCGCCGGTCGCGGGGGTCGTCGAACGCGTCGTCATCGGCGCCTCCCAGCAGGTCGAGGCCGGCGATCTTTTGGTCGTCGTCCGCCCCTCGCATTAGCCTGGACGGGTCCCCGCACCCGACACAGCACTGGAGCGCACGCGTGGCACCCGACCGCAACGAGCCGGACCCGACGGCAGAGACCGAGAACGGCGTGCTGGCCGACACCGGCAGGATCGACACCGCAGGCCTTGGCATCGGCGTCGTCCACACGGCGCACGTCGACGTGTCCCTGCCGCAGGTCTCCGGCGAGTTCGAGGACGACGAGGACGGGGTGGTGGACGAGGACGTCCGCACGGTCGACCTCGTCATCGACACGGATGCCACGCCCATCGAGGCCGACGTCCCCGTCGCTGGCTCTGGCGGAGCCGACGCGGCATCGCGTCGCGACGAGGTGGAGGCGGAGGTCGTCGCCGACGCCGCGCCAGCGCCTTCCATCGCGGCCCCCGCCGCCCGTGCCGCCGTCCCCGAGGTGGAGCGCGTGCACACGCGGCACGAGGTGACGCTCTCCGCCAAGCGGATCGGCCAACTCAGCGAGGCCGACCGCGAGACGCCCGACCTGCTCACCGCCGACCGCCTGCTCGACCCGCATCAGATCGCGCGCCCCGAGCCGGAGGGCGCGTGGCGGCAGTTCCTGTACTCGATCTCGGGCAAGCGCATCAACCTCGGCGACAGCAGGCGCGCCCGCGCGCGCAAGTCGCTCGACCGCCGCATCGCGGCACCGCTTCCCGGGGGCGCACGCTTCGTCGCGGTCCTGTCGCGCAAGGGTGGTGTGGGCAAGACGACGGTGACGGCGCTGCTGGGCATGGCGCTCGCCGACGCGCGGGACGATCGGATCATCGCCGTCGACGCCAATCCCGACCGCGGCACGCTCGCCGAGCGCATCGCCCGTCCGAGCGGGCGCACCGTGCGCGATCTGGTGCGCGGCAAGGGGGATGTCAGCGGGTACAACGACATCTCGACGATCGTCGCCCGCGACCAGACGCGGCTCGACGTGTTGGCCTCCGACGCCGACCCGCGTGTGTCGGAGGCGTTCAGCGGTCAGGACTACCGAGACGTCGCGTCGGTGGCCGCGCACTACTACTCGATCGTGCTGACCGACACCGGCACGGGCATCGTGCACTCCGTCATGGGTGCCACGCTCGACGTCGCCGACCAGCTGGTCGTGGTCGCGGGGCTGTCCGTCGATGAGGCGCGCCTTGCCAGCGAGACGCTCACGTGGCTGGAGACCAACGGCTATTCCGAGCAGGTGCGCGGCGCGGTCGTCGTGCTCAACCAGGCGCGCCCCGGTGCGCCCCTGGTGCGGCCGGACGAGCTCGAGGCGCACTTCCGCACGCGCGTGCGCGACGTGGTCCGCATCCCGTACGATCCGATGGTCGCCACCGGCAGCGCCATCTCGTACCGAGAGCTCCAGCCGGCGACGAGGACGTCCGCGCGCGAGCTCGCCGCGAAGGTGGTCGAGGGCCTTCGCACCTTGGTCCCGGCCGCATAGCGATGGCTGTCCGACCCATCCGCCTGTTCGGCGACCCGGTGCTGCGCGCCCCGTGCGCGCCGATCGAGACGATCGACGACGGCGTGCGCGCGCTCGTGCGCGACCTGCTCGACACCGTGGAGCCGCCGGGGCGCGCCGGCGTGGCCGCGCCGCAGATCGGTGTCGGGCTGCGCGCGTTCAGCTACAACATCGACGGTGACATCGGCTACGTGCTCAATCCGGTGCTCGTGGAGGTCTCCGGCGACCCCGAGCCGATCGGGGAGGGATGCCTCAGCGTCCCCGGCCTGTGGCACGACGCCGTGCGCCACCCGCACGCGAAGGTCGTGGGCATCGATCTCGACGGCCATGAGGTCGTGCTGGAGGGCGACGGCCTGCTCGCCCAGGCGCTGCAGCACGAGACCGACCATCTCGACGGGAAGCTCTACCTCGACCGGCTCGAGCCCGAGCAGCGCCGCATCGCGATGCGCGAGATCCGCGAGTCGGGCTGGTTCTGACGCCTTCGGCGCGCTACGGCTCCTCTAGCCGACCGACGTGCTCGTCGTGTTCACCGGAACGCTGTAGAGCTCCTCGATGGCGCCCGCGAAGTCGTCGACGATGACGTTGCGCTTGATGCTCATCTTCGGGGTGAGGTGACCGCTCGCCTCGGTCCATTCGGTCGGCAGGATCGTGAACTTGCGGATCGACTCGGCGCGCGAGACGCCCTTGTTCGCCGCGTCGATCGCGCGCTGCACCTCGGCGCGCACCACCGGGTTCTTCGCCGCCTCCTCCAATGACAGCTCGGCGGGCAGGCCGTTGTTCGCCAGCCAGGTCGGCAGCATCTCGGCGTCGAGCGTGACGAGCGCCGCGATGAACGGCTTCTGGTCGCCGACGACGACGACCTGGCCCACGATCGGGTTGGCGCGGATCGGGTCCTCGAGCGCTGCGGGAGCGACGTTCTTCCCGCCCGCGGTGACGATGATCTCCTTCTTGCGGCCGGTGATCGTGAGGAAGCCCTCGTCGTCGAACGCGCCGAGGTCGCCCGTCTTGAACCAGTCGCCGTCGAAGGCGGCGGCGGTGGCCTCGGGGTTGCGCCAGTACTCCTTGAACACGTCGATGCCGCGCACCTCGATCTCGCCGTCCTCGGCGAGGCGGATGCCCACGCCCGGCAGTGCCGGGCCGACGGTGCCGATCTTCGACTTGGTCGGCAGGTTCACCGTGGCCGGCGCCGTGGTCTCGGTGAGGCCGTAGCCTTCCAGGATCACGACGCCGAGGCTGTGGAAGAAGTGGCCCAGGCGCTCGCCGAGCGGCGCCGAGCCGGAGATCGCGTAGACCACGTTGCCGCCCATCGCGGCGCGCAGCTTGGCGTACACGAGCCTGTCGAAGAGAGCGAACTTCACCTTCATGCCGAACGGGATCTTCTCGCCGTGCTGCTGCAGCGTGGAGTGCTCGACGGCGGTCTTCGCGGCCGCGCGGAAGATCCTGCCTCGTCCGCCGGACTCGGCCTTCTGCTCGGCGGAGTTGTAGACCTTCTCGAACACGCGCGGAACGGCGAGGAGGAACGTGGGCTTGAACGATCCGAGGGCGGGGAGGAGCTGCTTCGTGTCGGGCTGGTGGCCGGTCTTGACCCCCGCGTGCACGTCGAGGATCGAGATGAACCGCGCGAACACGTGCGCGGTGGTGATGAACAGCAGCGTCGAGGCGCCGGGAGTCTCCACGACCTCGTGCAGCGCCTTGGCGGAGTTGCGCGCGAGCTCGACGAAGTTGCTGTGCGTGAGCACGCATCCCTTCGGGCGGCCGGTGGAGCCCGAGGTGTAGATGAGGGTCGCGATGTCCGCGCCGACGGCGATCGAACGACGCCGCTCGATCTCGGCGTCGGCGACGTGCGCGCCCTGCGCGACGAGCTTGTCCAGGTCGCCGAGGTGCATCGCCCACACGGTGCCGACGAGCGGCACGTCGGCGCGCACCTCGTCGAGGCGGGCGCCGTGGTCGGCGCTCTCCACGATGCACGCCACGGCGCCCGAGTCGGTGAGGATCCACTGGATCTGAGCGGGAGAGCTCGTCTCGTAGACCGGGACCATGACCGCTCCGGCGTAGAACAGCGCGAAGTCCACGAGAGTCCACTGGTAGGTGGTGCGGGCGATGAAGCCCACTTTGTCGCCGGGCTCGATACCGGCGGCGACGAGCCCCTTGGCCAGGGCGATGACCTGCTGCTCGAACTGCGCGGCGGTGATGTCGCGCCATCCGTCGCCGTCGGGGACGGCGAACAGCGCCAGGCTCGGGGTCGCCTTGACGCGTTCGGCGAGCAGGTCGGAGACGTTCGCCGCGGGGTCGGCCGGGACGATCGTCGGAACGTCGAACTGGAAGGCGGACATGTCGGCAGCTCCTTCGGTACCGGTGGGCTCGGGTGACGCGGTGTCGAGTCTATCCGGCGGCTGTCTGCGACCTCGGGCCAGCGCGCGCCGGTTGCCCTAGACTTCAGCGGTGTTCTACTGGCTCATGAAGTACATCTTCATCGGACCGTGGGTCAAAGCGATCTGGCGCCCGTGGATCGTGGGGCGGGAGAACGTGCCGCGCGAAGGCGCCGCCATCCTCGCGAGCAACCACCTGTCGTTCGTCGACTCCATCTTCCTGCCGCTCATGATCGACCGGCCGGTGTCGTTCCTGGCCAAGAGCGACTACTTCACCGGCGCGGGGCTCAAGGGGTGGGCGACCCGCGTGTTCTTCACGGCGACCGGACAGCTGCCCATCGACCGTTCCGGCGGCAAGGCGTCGGAGGCATCCCTCAACACGGGTCTGCAGGTGCTCGGCCGCGGCGATCTGCTGGGCATCTACCCCGAGGGCACCCGCAGCCCCGACGGCCGGCTGTACCGCGGTCGCACCGGCATCGCGCGCATGGCGCTGGAGGCGCACGTGCCGGTGGTCCCCGTCGTCATGGTCGACACCGACACGATGATGCCGATCGGGCACACCGTCCCGCGCGTCGTGCGGGTGGGGATCGTGATCGGTGAGCCGCTCGACTTCTCGCGTTTCCAGGGCATGGAGGGCGACCGCTACATCCTGCGTTCGATCACCGACGAGATCATGGTCGCGCTGCAGCGGATCGGCGAGCAGCGGTACGACGACGTGTACGCGTCGACCGTGAAGGAGCGCCTCAAGGCGCAGTAGCGCCGAGGGCGCGCATCCCGACCCGGATAGACTTCAGGGATGCTTCAGCAGTTCGACGTTCTCGACGCCTGGCGGTCGCTGCCGATCAAGCAGCAGCCGGTCTGGCAGGATCCCGAGGAGGTCGCCGCCGTGTCCGCAGAGCTCGCGACGCTCCCGCCGCTCGTGTTCGCGGGCGAGGTCGATCTCCTCCGCGAACGTCTCGCGGGGGCCGCGGCCGGCCGGGCATTCCTGCTGCAGGGCGGCGACTGCGCCGAGACGTTCGCCGGCGCCACCGCCGAGCAGATCCGCAACCGGATCAAGACCGTGCTGCAGATGGCGGTCGTCCTCACCTACGGCGCGTCGATGCCGGTCGTGAAGATGGGGCGCATGGCGGGGCAGTTCGCCAAGCCCCGCTCCAGCGACACCGAGACGCGCGGCGAGGTCACGCTGCCCGCGTACCGCGGCGACATCGTCAACGGCTTCGACTTCACCGAGGGATCCCGCCGCCCCGATCCGTCGCGGCTGATGAAGGGCTACCACACGGCGGCGTCGACGCTGAACCTCATCCGCGCCTTCACTCAGGGCGGCTTCGCCGACCTGCGCGAGGTGCACTCGTGGAACAAGGGTTTCGCGCAGAACCCGGCGAACCAGCGCTACGAGCGGCTCGCCACGGAGATCGACCGCGCGATCAAGTTCATGGCGGCCGCGGGCGCCGACTTCGACGAGCTGCGCCGCGTCGAGTTCTACACCGGCCACGAGGGCCTGCTCATGGACTACGAGCGCCCGATGACCCGCATCGACTCGCGCACCGGCACGCCGTACAACACGTCGGCGCACTTCCTGTGGATCGGCGAGCGCACGCGCGACCTCGACGGCGCGCACGTCGACTACTTCTCGCGCATCCGCAACCCCATCGGCGTCAAGCTCGGTCCCACGACGTCTCCGGATGTCGCGCTGGACCTCATCGACAAGCTCGACCCGGAGCGCGAGCCCGGCCGGCTCACGTTCATCACGCGCATGGGCGCGGGAAGGATCCGCGACGCCCTGCCGCCGCTCCTGCAGGCGGTGAAGGATGCCGGTGCGACGCCGTTGTGGGTCACGGACCCCATGCACGGCAACGGCATCACGACGCCGACCGGCTACAAGACGCGTCGATTCGACGACGTCGTCGACGAGGTGCGTGGCTTCTTCGAGGCGCATCGCGCCGTCGGCACGTACCCCGGCGGCATCCATGTGGAGCTCACCGGCGACGATGTCACCGAGTGCCTCGGCGGCTCGGAGGAGATCTCCGAGGAGACCCTGGCGACGCGATACGAGTCGCTGTGCGACCCGCGCCTGAACCACATGCAGAGCCTCGAGCTCGCGTTCCTCGTCGCCGAGGAGCTGGAGAAGAGGTAGGGCGCTTCGCGCGTCAGGGGAACAGGCTCACGTCGGTGATCGTGATCACCGTGTTCGGCAGTTGGCTCGAGCCCGCTGCGGGGTTGGTCCCGGTGACGTAGTACAGGTCCCACAGCGCCTCGGGGATTCCCGCCTCGACTCGGAAGCCGCTTTCCTGCAGCGCGGAGACGGCCTGTCGGATCGTCTTGCCGACGACGTTCGGCACCGGCACGGGCTGAGGCCCCTTCGACACGACGAGCTGCACGGTGTCGTCTGGATGCAGGTCGCCCTTCACCTCGACGAGGCCGATCACCTTGTCCTGGGCGATCTCGTCGCTGTACTCCTGCTCGTACTCGGAGTCCACCTGCAGGCCGACGTCGGTGAGCGCCGCGGTGGCCGCCTCGACGGTCAGATCGGCGACCGACGGGACGGGTCCCGCCGATACCGTGAAGGTCACGGTGTCGCCCTGGTGCGCGTCGCAGCCCTTGTCGCAGTCGACCGGCTCGTCCTGCCCGCGAGGCAGCAGCGACACGCCGATCACGGTGCCCTTCTCGGACTTCCCGAACACCTGCGGCGGCGAATCGCCGATGTGCAGCAGGTAGGTCTCTCCCGCAGCGATCGCCGCGGCATCCGACTCGCTCTTGCCGGTGAGCTTCTCGAGCGTGATCGGCGCCGGCCCGTCCGAGACGAACACCGTCACGACGCTGTCCTTGTCGAGGCGCTCGCCGACGGCGGGATCGGTGCCGAGGGCGAGTCCCGCCTCGACATCCAGGTCGTGCTGGGACTCCTGCTCGGCGCGCAGCGAGTGCTTGGCGAGGATCTTCTTCGCCTGCGCGAATGTCTTGCCGGCGACGTCCGGCACCGCCACGAGCGAGCCGGGTCCCGAGCCGAACCACCACCCCGTCCCGCCCGCGGCTCCGGCGAGCAGCAGCACCAGGATCAGCAGCAGCGCGCCCTTCGTCCGGCGTCGCGTCGTGCTGCGACGCAGCCGTGTGCCGTTGTCGACGGCGTCGATCGTCGTGGTGGGCGCCGTGACCGCCGACGGCAGCACCTTCGTGAGCTCGCCGGAGTCGCCGTGCTCGTCGAGGGGGGCGATGCCGACGGTCGCGGTCGACGTCACGACCGGGCTGATGCGCAGCTCGTGCTCGATCTCCCGCAGCCGATCGAGCATCGCCTGCGCGTCGGTGGGCCGGTCGTCCGGCGACTTCTCGGTGGCCCACAGCACGAGCTCGTCGAGCTGCTCGGGCACGCCGGGATTGCGCACGCTCGGCCGCGGCACGGAGTCGGTGGCGTGCTGGAACGCGATCTGCATGGGCTGCTCGCCCTTGTACGGCTGCTCGCCGGTGAGCATCTCGTACAGCATGATGCCGAGCGCGTAGATGTCGCTGCGGGCATCCGCCGTGCCCCGTGTGACCAGCTCGGGGGCCAGATACGCGATCGTGCCCATCAGCATCGCGCCGCTCGCCGTGTTCGCGGTCGTGGCGCGCGCGAGGCCGAAGTCGCCGATCTTGATGCGGCCGTCTTCGGCGAGCAGGATGTTCTCCGGCTTCACGTCGCGGTGCACGATGCCGGCGCGGTGCGCGGCGGCGAGCCCGGTGAGCGCGGCATCCATGATCGTGACCGCCTGGGGGACCGTGAGCCGGCGCTGCTCGCGCAGCAGCTCGCGCAGCGTGATGCCGGGAAGGTACTCCATCACGAGGTACGCCATGCCGGCGTCCTGGCCCTGGTCGAAAACGTTCACGACGTGCGGGTTCGCGAGGCGAGCGGCCGACCGGGCCTCCTGGATGAAGCGGCTCTGGAACACCGCGTCGTCGGTGAGGTGGCCGTGCATGACCTTGAGCGCGACCCGGCGCTCCAGCCGCAGGTCGGTGGCGACGTAGACCGTCGCCATGCCGCCGCGCGCGATGCGCGCGCGCACCCGATATCGGCCGTCGACAAGACGGCCGATCATCGGATCGGCTTGCTGGCTCGTGGTCACGCTCCGAGTCTAGGGACGGGATGCTGGGAGCCCGCGTAGCGGCTCACCCGCTCGTCGCCCGGACGGGGCTCAGCCGTACGCCTTCAACCACGCATAGGCGTCGTCCTCCCAGCGTGCGTAGAGGCTGGGGTAGGCCGAGATCTGCACTGCCTGCGCGGCCTGCGCGAACGACATCTTCTTCCACCCCGTGATGTCGAGCAGGCCCCGGGTGCGCGTGCCGTTCGGATCCTTCGGCCCGCCGTAGAACACGCGGATCGACCGCTTGGCGTTGAGGATCTGCTTCGCGGTGCCCCAGCCGGTGCTCGGCCGCTGCTGGAAGAGTCCCAGCGAGTCGCGATCGCCCCAGTCCAGGTTGCGCAGCGACGACTCCTGCATCGCGGTGCCGAGCGCGATCGCGATGCCGCGCTTGGGCACGCCGAGCTGTCGGCCGATCTTGATGATGAGTTTCGCGTTCCGCTTCTGCTCCGCGTCGAGCTTCACGGTGCTCTTGCCTGTCGCCGCGGCCTTGGCGGTGCTCGTGGTCGTCTTCGCCGTCGTCTTGGCGGGGATGCGCAGCTTCTGGCCGGGATAGATGATCGACGACATCTTCAGTCCGTTGGCCTTGAGCACGGACTTGACCGTCACGCCGTGCTTCGCGGCGATCGCGTACACCGTGTCGCCGGAGCGGACGGTGTGGGTCTTCGCGGTGGTGGCCGTCTTCGCGGTGGCCGTGGTCTTCTTCGTTGTCGTCTTCTTCGCGGTGGAGGACGAGCCGGAGATCACGAGCTTCTGCCCCGGGTAGATGATCGACGACCGGGTGAGGCCGTTCGCCTTCAGCACCTTGTTCACCGAG
>JASGDZ010000183.1:0-7660 GCA_047606835.1 Microbacterium sp.
CTGCGGCGCGGTCGGCGGCGGGCAGCGCCCCCCAGTGCGCCGCGGCATCCCGCACGCGCTCGACGATCGCGTCCAGCGCGGCCTCGTCGCCCACGTGCGCGGCGCCGAGGGCGGCGTCTCCCGCCGTGGAGGCCGCGACCCGGTCGAGGATGCCGCGCGCCCACGCCCGGTTGGCCGCGAGCGCGGGGTCGGAGTCGGCGGTGTTGTCGAACCCCGGTGCGCCCGCCGCGGCGCGGCTCTCCTGGATCGCGTACACCGCGGTCTCGACGAACTCCTGCCCGCCGAACAGCACCGCCGCAGCTCCCGGGGCGACGGGCACGGTGTCCTGCGCGCCGTCCGTGGCCGCCGCGGAGCGGGCGATGCCGAGCACGGCCTGCGTGAGTCCCGTGTCGGTCTCGGGCGCCGGGCGGGACAGCGCCGGAGGCGCGGGCGGGGTCTCCGGCGCGGCGGAGACGCCCCGGTCCTGACGCCGGCGAGGCCCGATCGGCAGCGCCGGGTCGGCCGCGCGCCGCAGCGACGCGAGGAAGCGGTCCCGCTCCCGCTCGAACAGCGCCGGATCGTCGGCGAGCCCGAACGCGGCGGAGAGGAAGTTGTCGCTCGACGCGTTCTCGTCCAGTCGGCGCACGAGGTACGAGATCGCGACGTCGAACTCGTCCGGCCGCACGACCGGCACGTACAGCAGCACGCCGCCCACCTCGCGCGCGACGGCCTCGACCTGGCCCTGCGCCATGCCGAGCAGCATCTCGAACTCGACATCGGAGGCCACGTCTCGGGAGCCCGCGAGCAGCCACGCGTACGCGACGTCGAACAGGTTGTGACCTGCCACGCCGAGCCGCACGGCGCGCGTGCGCTCCGGCTGCAGCGCCCCGTCGAGGCACCGCACGTAGTTCGCGTCGGTGTCGAGCTTCGACGCGTAGGTGGCGGGCGCCCAGCCGTGCATCGCGGCATCCACGCGTTCCATCGCGAGGTTCGCGCCCTTCACGAGCCGCACCTTGATGCGCGCCCCGCCGGCGTCGACGCGCTGCGTCGCCCACGCCGTGAGCTCCTGCAGCGCCGGAAGGGCGTCGGGCAGGTAGGCCTGCAGCACGATGCCCGCCTCGAGGTCCTTCAGTCGCGGATCCTCCAGGATGCGCGTGAACACCGCGATCGTGAGGTCGAGGTCGCGATACTCCTCCATGTCCAGGTTGATGAACGTGTCTCGATACGCGGCTTCGCCGCCACTCGACGACCGGGATGAGGCGGCCGTCAGATACAGCGGCAGCAGCCGCTCCACGACCTTCTCTACGACCTCGTCGAACGCCCACATCGACATGCGGCCGGCGATCGCCGACACCTTCACCGACACGTAGTCGACGTCGTCGCGGCGGATGAGGTCGTGGATGCCGTCGAGCCGCCGCCGCGCCTCGTCCTCGCCGAGCACGGCCTCGCCGAGCAGGTTGAGGTTCAGCCGATGCCCGCCCGCGCGCAGCCGCTCCAGGGCCGCACCGAGCTTGTCGGGCCGCGCGTCGACGATGAGGTGGCCGACCAGCTCGCGCAGCACGCGGCGCGCGATGGGTACCGTCGGCGCCGGCAGCACGGGCGCCACCTGCCCGCCCACGCGCACCGCCGAGCGCAGGTGCCAGGGAAGGAACTGCGGCACCAGCGGCGCGACGCGGTGGAGGTTCGAGGCCGCGGCCGTGAGGCTCTCCGGCCGCATCACGCCGTCGACGAAGCCGAGCGCGAAGGGCAGCCCGTCGGGGTCTTGCAGCACGCCCGCGAGCCGCGCCGCGGCCGGGTCGACCCGCGCGTCGGCCGCCTCGTGCACCCACCGCTCGGCGAGGTCGACAGCTCGCTGTGCGAGCTGCGATTCCGGGTCGTGCGGCGGCTGCGGTTTCGTCACTCCTCAAGCCTAGGCATCCGACCCTCCATCGGTCTTCAGCCCTCGGCGCCGAGTCGATTTCTCCTCGCGACGGCCCGCGCGTAGAGTCTGGCCATGGAAGCCGAACTGCAGACCGCCGTCATCGTCCGTCCGGTGCGGGATGTGGATGCCGAGGCTCTCGGCCGCGTCCATGCCACGTGCTGGCACGAGACCTACGACCACCTCGTGAGCCAGGCCGCGCTGGAGAAGATCTCCCCCAGACGGCTCGCGGAGCTGTGGACCCACTGGGCCGTGCAGGGCCCCGAGTTCAAGATGTTCGCCGCGCTCGTCGACGGCGACATCGTCGGGTTCGTGGGCTCCGGCCCCGCCCGCGACAAGGACGCCCCGCGCGTGCGCGAGCTGTACTTCATCCACCTGCTCGGCGCGTTCCACGGCACCGGCATCGGCCAGCGGCTCTTCGACGCGGCGTTCGACCGCGACGAGCCCGGGTACCTGTGGGTCGCCGACGACAACCCCCGCGCGCACCGGTTCTATACCCGCAACGGCTTCGTGCTCGACGGGGCCACGCACACCGAGCCGTTCCTCGGCGAGACGCTCACCGAGGTGCGGTTCGTCCGCTGACCCCGATGCTCCAGATCTGGGCGCTGGAGGGCCTTCCCGAGATCCGCGAGGGCGACGACCTGTGCACGCTGATCGCCCGGTCCGCGAACGGCGCGCTGCGCGACGGCGACATCCTCGTGGTGACCTCGAAGATCGTGTCGAAGGCGGAGGGGCGCACGATCGAGGCGTGCGACCGCGAGGACGCGATCACCGCCGAGACCGTGCGGGTCGTGGCCTCCCGCACCGGGGCGAACGGCCACGTCACCCGCATCGTGGAGAACCGGCTGGGCATCGTCGCCGCCGCCGCCGGCGTGGACGCCTCCAACACGCCGCACGGCACGGTGCTGCTGCTGCCCGTCGACCCCGACGCCTCCGCCCGCGCGCTCGCCACCCGGCTGCGCGCGCAGCCGGGCGTCGAGGTGGGCGTGCTGATCTCCGACACCCTCGGCCGCGCGTGGCGCGAGGGGCAGACGGATGCCGCGATCGGCGCCGCCGGCGTGCACGTCTTCGAAGACCTGCGCGGCGGGACCGATGCCGAGGGCCGCCCGCTCGTCGTCACGATGCCGTGCGTCGCCGACGAGCTGTGCGCGGCGGCCGACCTCGTGAAGGGGAAGGCCGCGCGCCTGCCGGTCGCGGTGGTGCGCGGCCGCGCCGACCTCGTCGGCCCGCTCGACCTGCCCGGCGCCCGCTCGATCGTGCGGCCGACCGACCGCGACATGTTCCACACCGGCGCCGAGGAGGCGTACCAGCAGGGGTACGCCGCCGGCGCCGCGGAGGTGTGGGCCGAGGGCCGCGACTGACCGCGATGATGACGGGAGCCCCGCAGCGGTCGTCCTGACTCAGCGACTGACTACGGGCCGATCTCGCGCACCGTGAGATCGCGGAACACGGCGGTGCCGTCGCGCACGCACAGTCGGATGCCGTCATCGGCATCCAGGGGGAACACCCGGTGCGAGTGCACGACGCGACCGTCGCCGACGAAGAGCTCGACGCTCGTGCGGTCGACGAGCAGGCGCAGTGCGAGCCGGCCGGCGGCGGGGTCGAGCGGCGTCTGCGACCTGCCGCCTGCGGGGTTCGCGGTCCGCCACCGGTCGACGTACACGTGGGGCCGGCCGGCCGACGGGCCCCGATCGGAGGGCCCTCCCTCGGGCGGCCCGTGGAGGTGGGCGCCGAGTGTGAGCTGGCGACCGCCGCCGGGCGGCCGGAGCACCTCGAAGCCGATGTCGCCCGGGGGTGCTGCCGCATCCCACTCCAGCTCGCACGTCAGGTCGTAGGACGGCGAGCGGATGCCGAGATCCTGGATGCCTCCCGTCGCCGCGCCGCCGACTTCGACGTCGCCGAGCCGATGCACGCACGTCACCCGGTCGGCGAGCGCCGCAGGGGGCGCCGACGCCAGGTAGTACTCGCCGTCGCCGCGTCGCAGTCGCAGCTCCCGCACGATCGAGTCGTCGCCGTTGCGGCCATCGGATGCGAGCGTGGGCGTGTTGTGCGCGTACAGCCAGGCGTTCGCCCAGCCGATCGCGCGGCGCAGGCCCGGGTCCTCGGCGCCCGACGGCAGGTGGTGCGGATACGTGACGGCGCCGTAGAAGTCGAAGCCCCAGTCGAGCCAGTCCGGCTGTTCCCGGTCGGCGGTGAACCTCGACCCGTCGAAGTCTCCGGTCCAGTACGCGTACGTGGCCGGATGACTGCGGCCGAGGCTCAGCGGGCTGAGGCCGAGCACCCAGTGCGACGAGCCGTCGTCGGCCGTCATGCGGAAGAGGTCGGGGCATTCCAGCACGCCGAGGGCCGCGGGGACGAACTCGCCGACGAAGGCCCACGCGCGAAGGTCCGTCGAGGCGTAGAAGCCGATCCGGGAGCCCTCCGCGAGCGCCATGACCCAGCGGTCGCGCTCGTCGTCGCGGATCACCTTGGGGTCGCGGAAGTCGGCGACCCCTGGGTTCGGCAGCACGGGGTCGAGGCCGTCGGCCGTGAACGACCGACCGCCGTCGGTCGAGCACCAGAGGAACTGCGCCTGCTGCCCACCGGGGTTCTGCGTCACGAGGGCGAACACCGCGCCCGCTCCGCGGCCGGCGGTGCCGTGCTCGTCGACCACGACGCTTCCCGACCAGCAGTCGCCGTTCGCATTGGTCGACTTCGGGATGGCCACACCCCGATCCTCGAACGACACGTGGTCGCGCGTGGTCGCGAGCCGCCACGCCGTGCCGGTGCCGCCGACCACGTAGTCGGCGTTGTACAGGTAGTAGTACAGGTACTCCCCCGCGACGTAGACGGGCCGCTGCGGGTCGTTCTTCCAGTTGTCGGGCACGCTGAAGTGGTAGACGGGGCGCATTCCCGGCCCCGCTGTCGGACCCATCGTCGCCTCCTCGCTCATCGGATCTGCGGGTCCAGCGCGCGATCGGCCTGCTCGGCGCCGGCGAGCGCCCATCCGACGAGGTTCGAGACCACCGCACCGCCGTGCGCCTCCACGCGGATGCCTGCGGCATCCGCCCTCGTCGGATAGACACGCGTGGTGAGCGCGATCCCGGCCGCGAAGATCTCGACGCTCGAGCGATCGAGGAAGACGCGCACCGGCACCGGACCCCCCATGTGCGGCACCGGTCCGCGCCTCGGCGTCGAGTCGCACGACTCGTCCAGAGACGAGCGCGAGCGATCGACGCTCAGCGTGAGCGCACCGTCCGTCGCCGCGGACAGCTCGATCACGGTCTCCTCGCGCTCGTCGGGGGTCGCCATGACGACGACCCGCAGCACGGCGTCGGGGGGAATCGACGCCTCGAGCGAGAGCTCGGTCTGGGTTCCCGTCGTGTGCTGCTCGGCCTCGTGGCGCGACCACTCCACCTCCTGCGCGCGCAATGACTCCAGCTCTGGCACCGGCTCCTCCCGCACGATGCCGTCCGCGTCGAGCCATAGTCGGCGCGGAAGCGTCATGGCTCCCGACCAGCCCGCGCCGCGCTGCGCCGTCTTGCTGCGACCCTCCTGCATCCAGGCCCAGACGACACGTCGACCGCTCTCGTCGACGAACGACTGCGGGGCGTACGCATAGCGGCCGCCGAGGTCGAGCCGTTGATAGCGCTCGACCTCGAACCGGTCACGCTGGTAGCGGCCCTGCGCGACGATCGCGTGCATCGTGCGACCTTCGTCCCACGCCGAGAAGACCAGCAGATGCACGTCGCCGGATGCGGCGTCGGGTGGTGCGGTGGCGCCACCCGGGGAGAACCGGAAGAAGTCGACGCACTCCCACGACGTGCCGGTCCAGTCGGGGTCGTCGTCACCCCGCGACCGAGCATCGCCCACCACCAGCGGACCCAGCTCGTGCCACGTCGCCAGGTCGTCCGACTCGTAGAGGAACGCGCAGCCTCCGACGCCGCGCAGCCCGCTGCCGACGATCTGACGCCACACCCCTGCCTCGCGCCACACGCAGTGATCGCGGAAGGCGGTCACTGCCGCCCCCTCGGGCGGCCCCGCGATCACCGGGTTGCGTTCCTCCTTGCGCCACACGTCGAGGGTGTCGTCGCCGTACGCGAGGCACGCGGACTCCCACTCGTCGCGGTGCGCCGAGTACACGATGACGGGGCGCCCGTCGTCGTCGACCAGCACACCCGACCAGCAGCCCGCCGAGTCTGGGCCCTCCTCGGCCGGCCGCAGCGCGATCGGCCGATCGGTCCAGTGCACCAGGTCGCCGCTGACGGCGTGGCCCCAGTGGATGCGGTGGTGCTCCGCACCGTACGGGTTGTACTGGTAGAAGAGGTGGTACACCCCGTCCCGCTGTGCGACGCCGTTCGGGTCGTTCAGCCACCCCGCGGGCGAGACGAAGTGGTACCGCGGCCGGAGGGCGTCCTCCAACGCCTTGTCCCGCAGCCCTCCGGCGACGGCACCCTCCTCCGTCACGAAGCCGGTCTCCACACCCAGTGGTCGTTCGCCGCGTCGACCGTCACGCGCGCCGAGGGGGCGGCCGACCACTCGGCGATCTCGGCGCGGTAGCGCGCACGCTCGATCGGATCGAACGCCTCCGTGCGGTCGGGATCGGGCACGGCGCCCACGAGCATCCGGGTGTAGGGGTGCTGCGGGTTCGCCAGCAGCGCCATCGACTCGCCGCCCTCCACGAGCGTGCCGCGGTACATGACGATCGTCCGATCGGCCAGATACCGGGCAGAGGCGAGATCGTGGGTGACGTAGAGGATCGCGATCCCGCGCTCGTCGCGCAGCCGCGCCAGCAGATTCAGCACGCCGATGCGCACCGACACGTCGAGCATCGAGGTGGGCTCGTCGGCGAGGATGATCTCCGGCTCCACCGCGAGCACGCGCGCGATCGCGATGCGCTGACGCTGTCCCCCGCTCATCTCGTGCGGAAAGGAGCTCAGCACCTCGGCGGGCAGCCCGACCGATGTGACCAGGTCGACCAGCTGCATGCGAAGGTCTGCCTTCACCTTGCCGTGCAGTTGGAGGGAGCGGCTCAGCACGTGCTCGATGCGCTGCGTGGGATTGAGCGATCCGAACGGATCCTGGAAGACCATCTGCACCTGCGACCGGTACGCCTTCGAAGCATGCCGGCGCTGCGTCTGCAAGACGTCTTCGCCGGTGACCTCGAGCACGCCGCTCTCGGGCTGTTCGAGCCGCGCGATGCACCGGGCGAGCGTCGACTTGCCCGACCCCGACTCGCCCACGAGCGCGACGATCTCGCCGCGCGCGATGTCGAGCTCGATGTCGTTGAGCGCGGTGATGGTGCGCTTGGCGCGGCCGCTCCCCTGCGTGAAGTACTTGTTCAGCCCGCGGATGCGCACCGCGGGCACCTCGTTGCGCGTGTTCTGCGCCATCGTCATGCCTCCTTCTTCAACGTCGCCACGCCCGGCGCGACGAAATGTCCCGGCGCGACCTCGACGAGGTCGCCGATGTCGGTGAACCGCACGCCTTCCGCGAGTCCGGCGAGCTTCTCGCGCGGACCGGTGATCGAGGGGAACGCGCCGAGCAACGCCTTGGTGTACTCGTGCCGCGCACCGTGACGAAGCGACTCCGCCGGGGCGAGCTCGACGATGCGGCCGGCGTACATCACGCCGATCCGGTCGGAGAGCTCCAGCATGAGCGACATGTCGTGCGTGATGAACAGCACAGAGAAGCCCAGCTCCTCCTGCAGGTCCTTGATCTGCGCGAGGATCTCCTGCTGCACGACCACGTCGAGCGCGGTCGTCGGCTCGTCCAGGATCAGCA
>JASGDZ010000184.1:0-7824 GCA_047606835.1 Microbacterium sp.
AAGATCCGCGACGGCAAGGTGCAGGCCGCCGGCGCGATCATCGGTGCGGTGATGAAGGCGATGCGCGGACAGGCGGATGCCGCCCGCGTGCGCGAGCTCGTGCTGGAGCGCGCCGCGCAGTAGCCCCTTCCGGTGATCGAGTGCCGCTGCGCAGCAGCGGTGTATCGAGATCCCCCGTGCCGGCGAGGTACACCGGGTTTCGATACGCCGCCTGACGGCGGCTACTCAACCACCGGTGGTGGGGCCGCCTGGCGGCGGCTACTCAACCACCGGTGGTGGGGGCGCCTGACGGCGGCTACTCAACCACCGGCGGTGGGGGGCCGGGGGAGGCTCCGGATGTCCGGGGCGGACCGCACAATGGAGGCATGGGACGCGGCGACGGGACGGGGCGCATCGTCTCCGCCGACGGCGCGGACGACACGGGCACCGGCATCCTGCACGTCGACATGGACGCGTTCTACGCGTCGGTGGAGGTGCTCGACGACCCGGGCCTGGCCGGCAAGCCCGTGATCGTCGGCGCGCCCGAGGGGAGGGGCGTCGTCTCCAGCGCGACCTACGAAGCGCGCCGCTTGGGCGTGCGCTCGGCCATGCCGGTCGCACGCGCGCTGCGGCTGTGCCCGACCGCGATCGTCGTCGCGCCGCGCTTCGACCGCTACCTCGCGAAGTCCGCGGAGGCGATGCGCATCTTCCGGGACGTGACGCCGCTCGTCGAGCCGCTCTCCATCGACGAGGCGTTCCTCGACGTGCGCGGCGCGCGGCGGCTGCTCGGCACGCCCGGGCGCATCGCGGCCGACCTCCGCCGCAGGATCCGCGACGAGACGGGGCTCACCGCGAGCGTCGGCGTCGCCGCCACCAAGCACGTCGCCAAGATGGCGTCGACGATCAGCAAGCCCGACGGGCTCCTCGTCGTCGCAGGGCCCGACACGCAGGCCTTCCTCGCGGCACGGTCGGTGCGGTCGCTGTGGGGGATCGGGCCCCAGAGTGCCCAGGCGCTGGAGAGCCGCGGCATCCACACCGTTGCCGATGTCCTTCAGGCGCCGAGACCGGTGCTCGATCGCGTGCTCGGCGCGGCGATGGCCGACCGTGTCTGGCGGCTCAGCCGCGGCATCGACGCGCGCGAGGTGGAGCCGGAGCGAGCCTCGAAGAGCATCGGGCACGAGGAGACGTTCCACGTCGACATCGCCGACCCGGCGATCCTGCGCGCCGAGCTGCTTCGCCTCGCTGACCGCGTCGGGGCGCGACTGCGCGCCGGCTCCTGGGAGGCGCGCACCGTCGCGATCAAGGTGCGGTTCTCCGACTTCTCGACGGTCACGCGGTCGCAGACGCTGGCCGAGCCCACCGACCTCGGGCAGCGCATCGCCGCCGCCGCCCGCGCCCTCCTCGACACCCTCGACCTGCGCCAGGCCGTGCGCCTCGTCGGCGTCCGCGCCGAGAACCTCGTGCCCGCCGGCGGCGGAGGCGTCGCACTGTGGGACGACGACGCGGACTGGCGCCGCATCGAGGGCGCGCTCGACGATGCGACGGCGAGGTTCGGGCGCGGGGCGGTCACCCGAGCGGCGTTCATCAAGGGCGATCGCGACATCGGCGCGCTGCCGTCGAACCCGGCGCCGTCGCGCCCGTCCGGCGACTGACGCGCGGCTCGACGCCCGGGATCGCCGTCCACCCGTGCGCGTGCGTGCTCCGGGCGCTACCGTTGACGCCATGCCCAACATCGCACTCGAGCTCGGCAAGCAGTCCGCATCGTTCGGCGTCGGAAGCGCCTACGGCGAGCAGCAGGATGTCGACGGCATCCGCATCATCCCCGTCGCCATGACGTGGTCGGGCTTCGGCGGCGGCTCCGACGAGGCGGGCAACGGCGGTGGCGGGGGCGGCGGCTACGCGATCCCGCTCGGCGCGTACATCCGGCGCGGCGACGACCTGCGCTTCGAGCCGAACCTCGTGTCGTTCCTCGCCGTCGCGATCCCGTTCGTGTGGGTCGCCGGCCGTGCGCTCAGCCGTGTCATCCGAGTCCTCAAGAAGTAGCCGTCCCGACGCCTTCGCCGCGGCGCTGCGCGAAGCGGCGAACGCCCTGACCGTCGCGGTGCAGGGAGTACAGGCGTCCAACCCGGTCGTGCTCGTCGACGGGCGCTCCGGCGCGGGCAAGACGTCGCTGGCGCGGCTGCTCGTGGCCGGCTGGCCGCTGCGCGGCCGCGTGCAGCTGGTCGGCCTCGACTCGCTCTACCCCGGGTGGGACGGACTCGACGAGGGGCGCACGATCGCCAGGGACAGCATCCTCATCCCGCACGCGCGCGGGCTCGTGGGGGTGTGGCAGCGCTGGGACTGGGATGCCGCAGAGCCGGCCGAGGCGCACGCCGTGGATCCGTCGCTCCCGCTCATCGTGGAGGGGTCGGGCATCCTCGACGCGCGCACCGCACGGCTCGCCGACCTCCGGGTGTGGCTGGAGTCACCCGCCGAGACGCGCAAGCGCCGCGCGCTGGAGCGCGACGGCGACGCGTATCGCCCGCACTGGGACCGCTGGGCCGAGCAGGAGGAGCGGCACCTGGCCGCAGACACGCCCGTGCGGCTGGCGACCCACGTGTTCGCGGTGCCCTGACAGCGCCAAGACGGCGGGCTCAGTCGCCGTCGATCGCGTGGATCAGGCCCTCCAGCCGATAGCCGAGCCAGTCGTACACGCCGAACCGCGGGTCGTCGGCGTCGTGATCGTCCTCGGTGCGGATGCCGAGTCGCGAGGCGATGACGAGCCGGATGGCGGCGAGCGCCCGCATCCACGCGCGCGCGTCGTCGGGCGCGAGGGCGACGTCGACGACGTCGGCGTCGTCGGGAGCGGCGCCGCTCGTCTCGCTGCCGTGCACGCCGACGTCGGCGAGGCCCGCGAGCACGCGGTGCGCGTCGTCGCGGCGGCGGTCGAGCAGCTCGTGCTCGGTCGCGTGGCGGAACTCGCGGCCGGCCTGCGCGTCGCCCGGGTAGGCGTCGGGCACGAGCCGGGCGACCGCCGGGTCGTTCGAGGCGTCCTCGGTGTCCTGCAGGAGGTCGGCGAACTGCGTCATGAGGTCGGCGAGGTGTCGCGCTTCGACGCGGGTGATCGTCAGGATCACGAGGTCGGCGCTCATCGCGGCGCCCTGCGCACAGTCGCCCACAGCCCGTAGTCGTGCATGGCCTGCGCGTGCAGCTCCATCTGCTCGCGCGCGCCCTCGGCGACGACGGCGTGCCCGGCGTGGTGCACCGCGAGCATGCGCCGCGTCGCCTCTTCTCGCGAGAACCCGAAGTACTCGCGGAACACGTGCACGACGTAGCTCATGAGGTTGACCGGGTCGTTCCACACGACGGTCTGCCACACCGGCGCCTGCGCGGAGCCGGTGTCGACGCGGACGTCGTCGTCGAGCTCGGGGTGCGCGACGCCGGCCATCACGCCCACCCCAGCTCGTGCAGCCGCTCGTCGTCGAGCCCGAAGAAGTGGGCGATCTCGTGCACGAGCGTGGTGTGCACCTCGTCGCGCAGCTCGCTCTCGTCGGCGCACGCCTGAAGGTGCGGCTCGCGGTAGACGATGATGCGGTCGGGCAGCTCGCCCATGCCGTAGCGACCGCGCTCGGTGAGCGCCAGCCCGTCGTAGAGGCCGAACAGGTCGAGGGAGCCGTCGTCGGGTCGGTCCTCGACCACGAACACGACGTTGTCGAGCCCGTCGACCATGTCGTCGGGGAGGAGGTCGAGCTCCTCCACGACGAGCGCCTCGAAGGCCGCGGCATCCATCTCCACCATGCGTCAACCCTACGGGCGGCGGTCGGGCTCGACCGCGAGAGCCGCGATGGCCTAGCGTGTGTCAGAACGTCCACACACCACCGCGCCGACGCGGCGCTCGGCGAAGGAGAACGCTTGTGAACGACACTCAACCCGCACACCTGCGGCGGGCCCTGGGGCTCGGGTCCCTCGTCGTGTTCGGCCTGTCGTACATGGCGGTCGCCACCGTGTTCACCACCTACGGAATCGTCAACCAGCTCACCGAGGGGCACCTCGTGCTCTCGTACCTCGTGGCGGTGGTCGTGATGCTGTTCACGGCGAGCAGCTACGGCGCGATGGTGCGCAGGTTCCCGGTCGCGGGATCCGCCTACACCTACACGCAGCAGTCGTTCGGCGGCGCGGTGGGGTTCCTCACCGGCTGGATCCTGATGCTCGACTACCTGTTCATCCCGATGATCAACTTCATGATCCTCGGGCTGTACATGGGCACGCAGTTCCCGTCGGTGCCGAACTGGATCTTCATGCTCGCGTGCCTGCTCGCGGTGCTGCTGTTCAACGTGCTCGGCATCACCCTCGTGAACAAGGTCAACATCGCGATCATCGCGGTCACCGTCGGCGTCATCGCGGTGTTCGCCTTCCTCGCGATCAAGACCGCGATCGCCGACCCGAACGCGCCCGGCCTGGTCGATCCGTTCATCCCCGGCGCCGAGGGCTTCAGCCCGGTCCTCAGCGGTGCCGCCGTCCTCGCGCTGTCGTTCCTCGGGTTCGACGCGGTGTCCACGCTGTCCGAGGAGTCCAAGCACCCGCGCAAGGACATCCCGAGAGCGATCATCCTCACCACCCTCATCGGCGGCGCCATCTTCATCGTGATCTCGTGGCTGGGCGCACGCGCCTACTACCTGAGCGACTGGAGCCAGGCGTCGGAAGACCTGCTGAACGCGCCGGGCATCGTGTTGGCCGGGCACGTCGGGGGAGATGCGCTGGTCGTCGGGTTCCTCGTGATGGTGGTGATCGGATGCTTCGGCTCGGGGCTCGCCGGCCAGGTCGCGGTGTCGCGCATCATCTACGCGATGGGCCGCGACGGCATCCTCCCGAAGCTCTTCGCCTTCATCTCGACCAAGTACGGCACCCCGGTCGTCGCGGCGGTGACCGTCTCGATCTTCGCGCTGTCGAGCATGTTCCTGTCGCTCGACCAGGCGGCGTTCATGATCAGCTTCGGCGCGCTCGGCGCGTTCGCGATGGTGAACCTCTCGGTGATCAAGGTGTATCTGTTCCCGAAGGGCGAGCAGCGGCCGGCCGGCGTGTGGCCGGTCATCCGCTACGGTGTGATCCCGCTCATCGGGTTCGGTCTGACCGTGTGGCTGTGGACGTCGCTGCAGCCCTTCACGTGGGTGGTCGGCGGCATCTGGCTCCTCATCGGCGTGGCCATCCTGCTCGCCAAGACCCACTTCCTGCGTCGCCCTGTGCCGACCCTCGACTTCAGCGAGGGGCCCACCACGGAGGCGATCGACGCGCTCGGCGACGAGTTCCCGCTCGAGGGCCAGAAGTCCGCCGACGGTCCGGTCCGCTGAGGGGGCCCTCCGTGGCCGTGCAGCTGTACACCGGCGCCGTCGTCTTCACCGCCGACCGCAGCCGCCCCGACGCGACCGCGTTCGCGGTGCAGGACGGGCGCTTTGTCGCCGTGGGCTCTGAGGCCGAGGTGCGCGCCGAGCTCGACCGTCGCGGGGTCGCACCCGTCGCCGAGACCGCGCTCGGCGGCCGGTTCGTGCTGCCCGGCATCATCGACTCGCACTCGCACCTCGCGATGTTCGGCGAGGCGCTCGGCAAGGTGCAGCTGCGCGACTGCGCGTCGCTCGCCGAGATCCAGGAGCGGCTGCGCGCCGCGCGCGCCGCCGACCCCGAGGCGAAGCGGCTCCTCGGAGTGAGCTGGCTCTTCGACGCCGTCGGCGACGAGCACCCCACCAGGGAGATGATCGACGAGGCGGTCGCCGACATCCCCGTCTACCTGGATGCGAACGACCTGCACTCGGCCTGGGTGAACTCGGCCGCGCTCGCCGAGCTCGGCATCACGCGCGACACGCCGGACCCCATCGGCGGCGAGATCGCCCGCGACGCGAACGGCGACGCGACCGGGATGCTGTACGAGACCGCGTGCACGCAGTTCGTGTGGGGGTTCCTCAACGCGAGCACGACCGAGGAGCAGGTCGTCGCGCACCTGCGGACCGCGTTCGCGGCCTACCTCGCAGACGGGGTGACCTCGATCACCGACATGGCGCTCATGCCCGGGTCCGTCGCGGGGCTGCGCACCCTGCTCGCCCGCGACGGACGCCTGCCGTTCCCCATCACCGGGCACGTGCTGATCGAGCCGAGCGGTGACACCGACACCGACCTCGCCGCCGTCGCGGAGACGGTGCGGCTGCGCGAAGAGCTCGCGCGCACCGGCGAGGACGAGTGGTTCCAGGTGTCGGGGATGAAGTTCATCATGGACGGCGTCATCGACGCGTGCACCGCCGCGATGCGGGCGCCGTACGCGGACGGCAGCAACTGCGACCCGATCTGGGAGTACGAGCCCGCGTGCCCCGTCGCTGCCGCGGCCGACGCGGCGGGACTTCACATCGCGATGCATGCGATCGGGGACCGCACGAGCGAGATCGCCCTGGACGTGCTGGAGCACTGCGCACGGGTCAACGGCGAGCGGCCGCGCCGCCACCGCATCGAGCACCTCGAGTCGGTCACGGAGGAGTCGATCGAGCGGATGGCGCGGCTCGGCGTGGTCGCGTCGATGCAGCCGGTGCACTGCGACCCGGCCGTGCTCGCGAACTGGAAGGCGGTGCTCGCCGACGAGCGCCAGGAGCGGGGCTTCCCGTGGCACTGGCTGCGCAAGCACGGCGTGGAGTACACGCTCGGCACCGACGCGCCGACGGCGCCGCACCATCCGCTGCCGAACCTCTACATCGCGCTCACCGGCGAGTCCGTGCTCAACCCGAGCCTGGAGCCTTACCACCCCGAGCGCGCGTTCACGCCGGAGGACGCGCTCGTCGCGTTCACCCACGGCGGCGCGTACGCCGGCGGCGTCGAGTCGAAGCGGGGCCGCATCGCGCCGGGCCTGGAGGCGAGCTTCGCGGTGCTCGACACGAACCCGCTCACCGCCGACCCGCGGGAGGTGCTGACGGCATCCGTGCTCGCGACGTACGTGCGCGGCGAAGCGGCGTACACCGCGGCGGGCTGAGGGCCGCCGATCAGCGGGTCGATGCCGCACGCATGCCCCTATGTGCATAGATGATTAATAGCCGACGCAAATCATCCTCAATGCCGCGGCATTGCTTGCGCTCACGTGCCGCGTAAAAGCACCGATCGATGCTTTGTGCGGGGCCTTGCTACCTGTAACGTGGAGAAGCATTGTCCGGGGCCGGGAGAGGGAATTCATAGAGAATGCGTAGTGAAGCGAGGGCGTCATCCGCCCACAGCAAGTCGCGGGTCCGTCTTCGCAGGGTCCTTTCGGCCCTGCTCGCCAGCACCCTTCTCGCGACGTTCAGCAGCCTGCTGATGGCGCCGGCGGCGTCGGCAGCGGTCACGATCGAGTGTGGTGACGACGCCGATGAGAGCACGGTCTACGTGCTCAACTCGATCGGTCAGTTCGGCACGCTGGACGGCACGACCGGTGTCGTGACGCTGCTGTCCACGATCGCACGGCAGAGCACCACCTACACCCTCAACGCGCTCGGCATCAGCGCCGACGGCGCCTACGCGTATGCCGTGAACGGCAGTGCGACGGTCTCCGGGTCGCTGTCGCTGTCGGTCTTCGACGCCAGCACGGAGACGACGAGCATCTATGCGCTGCCGGACCCGACCAACACGGCCAGCACCACCACGATCCTCCGCGGTGCGATCAACCCGGCCAACGGCTACTACTACTACACCGTGGGCACCTCGTCCTATCAGGACCTCTACGCGTTCGACACGACGACGAACACGGCGATCGGCCTCGTCGGCCGCATCAGCAGCTCGACGAGCCCCGGCGACCTCGCCTTCGACGCCGAAGGCAACATGTACATCGTGCTCAGCTCGACCCTGGGGCTCGTCACCGAC
>JASGDZ010000185.1:0-3506 GCA_047606835.1 Microbacterium sp.
CACCGTGATCGTCGACGAGGTGCACGCGGTCGCGGCGACCAAGCGCGGGGCGCACCTCGCGGTGAGCCTGGAACGCCTCGACGCGCTGCGGCGCGCGCACGCCCCGGACGCGGCGCCGGCGCAGCGCATCGGGCTGTCGGCGACGGTGCGGCCGATCGACGAGGTCGCCCGGTTCCTCGGTGGCGCGCAGCCGGTGGAGATCGTCGCGCCGCGCGCGACGAAGGCGTTCGACCTGCGCGTCGTGGTGCCGATCGACGACCTGTCGAACCCGCCGCCCGCTCCGGGATCGGAGAGCGATCGGGAGGCGTTCGGCCAGCCCGACGACGATGCGCACGACGACTGGTTCTCGGGCGCCCGTCCGGGCAGCACCGAGGCGACCGGCTCGGTGTGGCCGCACGTCGAGGAGGCGATCGTCGACCGCATCCTGCAGCACCGCTCGACGATCGTGTTCGTCAACTCGCGGCGACTCGGCGAGCGGCTGACCGGGCGCCTCAACGAGATCTACGCCGAGCGCGAGAGCGTCGGCGAAGACGCCGTGCTCGCGAAGGCCCACCACGGCTCGGTGTCGAAGGAGCAGCGCGCCCAGGTCGAGGACGAGCTGAAGTCCGGCGTGCTGCGCTGCGTCGTCGCGACGTCGAGCCTCGAGCTCGGCATCGACATGGGCGCCGTCGACCTCGTCATCCAGGTCGAGGCGCCGCCGTCGGCGGCCTCCGGCCTGCAGCGCGTGGGACGCGCGGGGCACCAGGTCGGCGAGGTGAGCCGCGCGGCGCTGTTCCCGAAGCACCGCGGCGACGTGCTGCACACCGCGATCGTGACCGAGCGGATGCTGGCGGGCCGCATCGAGGCGATCGCGGTGCCGCAGAACCCGCTCGACATCCTCGCGCAGCAGACGGTCGCGGCCGCCGCGGTGGGGCCCCTCGACGTGGAGGGCTGGTACGAGACGATCACGCGCAGCGCGCCGTTTCGCACGCTGCCGCGCAGCGCGTTCGAGGCGACGCTCGACCTGCTGGCGGGGCGATACCCGTCCGACCGGTTCGCCGAGCTGCGACCGCGCGTGGTGTGGGACCGCGACCTGGGGGTGATCACGGGCCGCCCCGGCGCGCAGCGCATCGCCGTCACGAGCGGCGGCACGATCCCCGACCGGGGCCTTTTCGGCGTGTTCGTCGCGGGCGAGACGCGGAACGCGCGCGTCGGCGAGCTCGACGAGGAGATGGTGTACGAGTCGCGGGTGAACGACGTGTTCACGCTCGGCACGACGAGCTGGCGCATCGTGGAGATCACGCACGACCGCGTGAACGTCGTGCCCGCGTTCGGGCAGCCCGGCAAGGTGCCGTTCTGGCACGGCGAGGGGCTCGGCCGCCCCGCAGAGCTCGGCGAGGCGCTCGGCAGGTTCACGCGCGAGGTGTCGGCCGCAGAGCCGGATGCTGCGACCGCGCGCCTGCGCGCGGCGGGGCTCGACGACCGGGCAGCCGCGAACCTGCTCGCGTACCTCGCCGAGCAGCGCGAGGCCACAGGCACGCTCCCCACCGACCGCTCGCTCACCGTGGAGCGCAGCCGCGACGAGGTCGGCGACTGGCGCGTCATCCTGCATTCCCCGTACGGCATGCACGTGCACGCGCCGTGGGCGCTGGCGGTGAACGCGCGCATCCGCGAGCGCCTCGGCGTCGAGGGGTCGGCGGTCGCGAGCGACGACGGCATCATCGCGCGGGTGCCGGATGCCGAGGCCGAGCCGCCCGGCGCAGAGCTCTTCGTCTTCGACCCCGACGAGCTGGACGAGCTCGTGACCTCCGAGGTGGGCGGGTCGGCGCTGTTCGCGTCGCGGTTCCGCGAGTGCGCAGCGCGGGCACTGCTCCTGCCGCGGACGAACCCGAACCGCCGCAGCCCGCTGTGGCAGCAGCGGCAGCGGTCGGCCCAACTGCTGGAGGTGGCGAAGGAGCACCCGACCTTTCCGATCATCCTGGAGACCCTGCGCGAGGTGCTGCAGGACGTCTACGACCTGCCGGCGCTGCTGCGCGTCGCGCGCGGCATCGGCGAGCGCCGCATCCGGCTCGTCGAGACGACCACGCCACAGCCGTCGCCGTTCGCGCGCGACCTGCTGTTCGGATATGTCGGCGCGTTCATGTACGAGGGCGACTCGCCGCTGGCCGAGCGCCGCGCCGCGGCACTTTCGGTCGACCCGGCGCTGCTTTCCGAGCTGCTCGGCAAGATCGAGCTGCGCGAGCTGCTCGACCCCGGGGTGGTGGCGCAGTTCGAGCTCGAGGCGCAACGGCTCGCGCCCGACCGCAGGGCGCGCGGCATCGAGGGGGTCGCGGACCTGCTGCGGATGCTGGGGCCGCTGGATGCCGCCGAGGTCGCCGCGCGGTCGTCGAGCGAGGAGCGAAGCGACGAGACGAAACGCCCCGAGCCGCCGGGCGACAGTGACCGCGTTTCGTCTCGCTCCGCTCGCTCAACGACCGCGGACCTCGACGAGCTCGTCGCCGCCCGGCGGGCCGTCCCGGTCACGATCGGCGGCGCACCCCGGTTCGCGGCGATCGAGGATGCCGGGCGCCTGCGCGATGCGCTCGGCGTCCCGCTGCCGGTCGGCATCCCGACGGCGTTCCTGGAGCCCGTCGCCGATCCGCTCGGCGACCTGGTCGCGCGGCACGCGCGCACGCACGGCCCGTTCCGCGTCGCCGGCGTCGCTGCGCGCTTCGGGCTCGGGGCGGCCGTCGTGCGCCAGACGCTGCAGCGGCTCGAGGCGCAGGGGCGCGTCACGAGCGGGTACTTCCTGCCGGCGTCCGACACGGCGTCCGGCACGGGTGCCGACGAGGCCGACTGGTGCGACGTCGAGGTGCTGCGCCGGCTGCGGCTGCGCTCGCTCGCGGCGATCCGCGGCAGCGCCGAGCCCGTGCCGCAGGAGGCGTTCGCCCGCTTCCTGCCGGCGTGGCAGCACGTCGGCTCCGCACTGGAGGGCGTCGACGGCGTCGCGGCGGTGATCGAGCAGCTCGCCGGCGTCCTCATCCCGGCGAGCGCGTGGGAGTCGCTCGTGCTGCCGGCCCGCGTGCGCGACTACGCGCCCGCGATGCTCGACGAGCTCACGTCGTCGGGCGAGGTCGTGTGGTCGGGGCACGGGTCGCTGCCCGGCCGCGACGGCTGGATCGCGCTGCACCCCGCGGATGCGGCATCCCTCACGCTCGCCCTCCCCGACGCCGCCCTTCGACAGGCTCAGGAGCCGGAGGCGCTGACTCCGCTCGAGGCGCGGCTCGTGAACATCCTCGGCGCGGGCGGCGCCTACTTCGCCGCGCAGCTCGCCTCCCTCGCGCACGCCGAGAACGAGCAGTCGGCGATCGACGCCCTGTGGAGCCTCACGTGGGCGGGGCGCGTGACGAACGACACGTTCGCGCCGATCCGCACGCTCCTGGGCGGCGGATCGCAGGCGCACAAGACGGCGCGGCGCGCGCCGCGCGCCCGCATGTACCGCGGCCAGGTGCTGGCCCGGCCGTCCGGCCGCACGCCGCAGCGGCCGC
>JASGDZ010000186.1:0-16207 GCA_047606835.1 Microbacterium sp.
CTGCTGCAGGACGCGCTGCCGGATGGTGCGGTCGCCGTCGTCGGCTATGCCGAGGAGGACAGTGGCGTGCCGTACAACACCTCCGTCGCGCTGACCCGCGACCGGCGGCTGCACGACTACCGGAAGTCCCACCTGTGGGGTGCCGAGGTGAACCTGTTCGAGCCGGGCCACGAGGCGGGTGCCGTCGTCGAGGCGCCCTTCGGGCGGCTCGGCATGGCGATCTGCTATGACGACGAGTTCCCCGAGGTCCCGCGGCGTCTCGCCCTCGCCGGCGCCGACGTGCTGGCTCTCCCGGTCGCCTGGCCGATGGTGCCGAGGCCGGCGGGGGAGCATCCGCCCGAGACCGTCCAGGCCATGGGATCGGCCCGTTCGTCCCGGCTGCCGATCGTCATCGCCGACCACCACGGCGCCGAGCGCGATGTCTCCTGGACCGGCGGCACCGCGATCGTCGACGGCCTGGGCTGGATCGCCGCCGAGGACGAGCTCTTCGTCATGGCCGAGCTGGATCTGGACGCCCTCCGCGACAAGTCCCTGCCGCCCTACAACCACCTTTTCGGGGACCGCCGACCTGACCTGTACTGAGCGCGCGCATCCGCGGCGTTCGCCCCGCTCCGCGTGCTCGACGACCGAGGGCTCACACCAGGCTCGTCCGGCCGCCGTGCTCGGCCACGCTCTCCAGGAGCATCCGCTCGGCCAGCTCGGCGAGCCGCTGGGTCGCCGGCGACAGGGCGATCCCTTCGCGCTGCACGAGCGCGATCGTGTCGTACATCGGCTCGGCGAAGGGGAAGGTGCGGATGCCGGCCGGGAAGCCGTCCGACTCGGCGATCGTGCGCGACACGATCGTGTCGGCCGCGCCCGAGGCGACCAGGCTCAGCGCGGTCTCGACGTGCTCGACCTCGATGACCGGGTCGATCTGCAGGCCGTGCAGCCGGGCGCGCTCCAGCAGCTGCCGGCGCGTGGGGTCGTCCCAGCCGGCGAACGCGTCGTAGAGCACCAGGCGCGCGGCCGCCGCCTCCTCGATCGAGACCGGGCCGGCGCGAGCCGCTCGCTCGGCCGAGGCGTAGAGCACCTCGTCGCGGACCAGCGGGCGGATGCTGAGCCCCTCCTCCTCGACCGGCAGCACGAGCAGGCCAGCCTCGAGCTCTCCGCGCGCGATCGAGCGGGCGACGAGGGCGGAGTTGATGCCGGTCAGGCGGACGCGGACGTTCGGATACCGGTAGTGGAAGGTCTCGGCCAGATCGGCCAGCGAATAGTAGGCGGCGTTGCGCAGCACGCCGAAGGTGCAGGTGCCGCCCTCCAGCGCGGTGAGCGAGCGCACCGTGTCGATCCCGTTGCGGATCGCGCCGAGCGCCTGCTCGGCGTGCGGTCGCAGTTCCAGGGCGGCGGCGGTCGGCACCAGGCGGCGTCCGCCGCGGCTGAACAGCGGCATGGTCAGCTCGCGCTCCAGGCGGGCCACCAGCTCGGACACGGATGCCTGGGTCATGCCGAGCTCTGCCGCCGCGGCGGTGAACGAGCCCAGCTCCAGGGCGCACAGGAAGGCGCGCAGCTGAGCTATGGTCACAGTCAATGGTAAACCCGATGCATCCTCCAGGTTCCACCGCCTTTTCCCACCAGCATCCGCCGCCTATCCTGCTGGGATGCGCTACAGCTCTCCCGTTCTGCAGAGCCTCGACGGCTCCTTCCATCACCTCAAGACGCCGCTCATCGATGCGCCGGCCGCCCAGCGCGACCCCGCGGTGATCCAGACGGTCTCCGAGATGCTCCTCGACATCCAGTCGCGCGGCATCGACGCCGTGCTCGACTATGCGCGCAAGCTCGACCGCTACGAGGGGGGCGACATCGAGCTCACTGCGCAGCAGATCGCCTCCAGCGGCGACCGCCTGCCCGCCGAGCTGCGCGCGGCCATTGAGCTCGGCTCCGAGCGCACCCAGGCCTTCGCCCGCGCGCAGCGCGAGCACCTGAAGGACTTCGAGACCGAGCTGGTGCCGGGCCTCGTCACGGGCGCCCGCTACATCCCGGTCTCCCGCGTCGGCGCCTACCTGCCGGCCGGCCGCTTCCCGCTCACCGCGAGCGCGTTCATGACCGTCGGCGTCGCGAAGGCCGCCGGGGTCCCGACCGTGATCGCCTGCACTCCCCCGCAGCCCGACGGCGGAGCCAACGACGCGGTGGTCTACGCCGCGCACCTCTCCGGCGTCGACCGGGTGTTCGTGCTCGGCGGCGTCCAGGCTCTGGCCGCGATGGCATACGGCCTCCTGGGCGACCTGCCCGTCGACATGCTCGTCGGCGCGGGCAACGCCTTCGTCGCCGAGGCCAAGCGCCAGCTGTTCGGCACCGTCGCGATCGACCTTCTCGCCGGTCCGTCGGAGGTCGCCGTGATCTCGGACGAGACCGCCGACCCGGCGATCGTCGCCGCCGACCTGCTCGGTCAGGCCGAGCACGGCCCGAACTCGCCGGCGGCGCTGGTCACCACCTCCGAGGAGCACGGCTGCGCCGTGATCGCCGCGATCGACGAGCAGCTCGGGATCCTGTCGACCGCCGGCATCTGCGGCCCGGCGTGGCGCGACTACGGCGTGGTCACGGTCGCGAAGGATCGCGAGACCGCCGCGGCCCTGATGGACGACCTCGCTCCGGAGCACCTCGAGCTGATCACCGCCGACGACGAGTGGTACCACGACCGCCTGCGCAACTACGGCTCGCTGTTCATCGGTCCGTGGAGCACCGTCGCCTACTCCGACAAAGGCATGGCCGGCACCAACCACGTGCTGCCCACCGCCGGCGGCGCCAAGCACTCGGCCGGGCTTTCGGTCTCGCGCTTCCTGAAGCCGCTGACCTACCAGCGCATCGCGAAGGAGGCCACCCCCGAGCTCGCGAACGCCGTGCAGGTGATCTCGGACTCCGAGGGCATGGCCGCGCACAGCGCCACCGCCACTCGTCGCCTGGCGGTCTACCGCGACTGACAGCGGATGCGGGAACGCCCGCTGCTGCGCGACCGGCGGCGGGGTCGACGACGCCGTCGCGCGAACAGCACGCCGTTCGACGGTCTTCCGCCATCTGCGTAGTTGCATGATTGCGCAATTGCGCAGATAATCGCATCGTGCTCGCCGCGCTTCGGAACGCCGCCTATCGTCGACTGCTCGCCGCCCATCTGGTGTCGCTCCTCGGCACGGGACTGTCCACGATCGCGATCGGACTGATGGCGGTGACCCTCGCCGGCGACGCCGCCGCGGGGGTGCTCGGCACCATCCTCGCCGTCAAGATGGTCACGTTCCTCCTCCTCGCCCCGTGGGCGCCCGCGATCGCCCAGCGCATCGGCGCCCGCCGGCTCATGGTCGCCACCGACGTCGTCCGGGCGATCGCCGCGTGCGCGCTTCCCTTCGTCGGCGACCTCGTCGCCGCCTACGCGCTGATCTTCCTCATCCAGGCGTCCTCCGCGCTGTTCACCCCGACCTACCAGGCGACCCTGCCCGTGGTCCTCCCCCGCGAGCGCGAATACACCAGCGCCCTCGCGCTGTCGCGCGTGGCCTACGACCTCGAAGCGCTCGCCTCTCCGGCGCTCGCCGGGCTGCTGCTCGTCGTCGTCCCCGCGCCCACGCTGTTCTTCGGCACCGGTGTCGGCTTCGCCGCGTCGGCGGCGCTCATCGCGCCCCTGGCGCTGCCGCGCCCCGCCCCCGCCCCCGAGGGCCGGGTCCCGATCCGCCGCGAGGTCGCGCGGGGCGCGCTCCTGATCGTGCGCACGCGCGTGCTGCGAGCCGGCCTGCTGCTGCAGCTCGCCGTCGCGGCGGCGGGCCCGGTGATCCTGGTCCTCACCATCCCCCTCGTGCGCGGACCGCTCGGGGGCGGGGAGGGCGAAGCCGCCGGCATCCTGGTCGCCTTCGGCCTGGGGTCGATCGCGGCGGCCGTCCTCATGCCCGCGATGCTGCCACGGCTGGGCCTGCGGCGGTTCCTGCTGTCGGGGACGCTGACCCTCGCCCTGGTGCTCCTGCTGCTGTGGCCCGTGCTCCTGCTCCCCCTCGATCGCACCGCCGCGCTGGCGTTCGTCGCCGCGATCTGGCTCGTCGCGGGGTGCGGATACTCGGCGGCCGTCGCACCGATGGGCAGCCTCGTGCGCGAGCACACCGGCGACGAAGACCTCCCCGCCGTCTTCGCCGCGCAGTTCTCCCTCGCCCACGGGTGGTGGATGCTCACCTACCCCCTGTGCGGCTGGGGTGCGACGACGCTCGGCTTCGGGCCGACCTCGCTCCTGCTGGTCGGCCTCTCGCTCGCCGCCATCGCCGTCGCGGCCGTCGTCTGGCGCCCGGAACCGGAAGGCGATGCGGCACAATGGGTGCGGATCGAGGATGTCGCGGAAGGAGGGAGCGAGTGACGCCGGAGCATCGGGCCAGCGCGGCGGACATCGAGCACGCGGCGCGCACCTCTCACCTTCTCGCCGACCCGACGCGCCTGGGCATCCTCCTCGCCCTGCTGTACGACCACGAGCTCGCCGTGGGCGAGCTCGCCGAGCGGCTGGACCGGCCGATCCCGGCGGTGTCTCAGCACCTGGCGAAGCTCAGGAGCGGCGGACTCGTGCGCTCCACGCGCGACGGGGCGTCGATCCGCTACCGGCTCGGCGACGAGCACGTGACGGGGCTCGTGCAGAACCTCCTGCACCACACGGAGCACGCGCGCTACGCGCAGCCGCCGCACCACCGCGCGTCGTGATCGCGGTCGGCGATCACGCGTGCGCGGCGAGCGCGGCGAACGGCACGACCACCCACACCTTGCGCAGCGTCTCGTGCACCTCCCACGTGCCCACCCAGCCCTCCGGCGTGATGAACAGCGAACCCGGCCCGATCTCGAACGACGTGCCGTCCGGCTCGGTGATGGTCGCCCGACCCGACACGATCTGGCACAGCTCGTGGTACGCGGGGCGCGTGCTGTCGAACCTCCCCGGGGTGACCTCCCACACCCCCGACCTGATGCCCTCCGCCGACTCCCACACGGTGCGCGACGACTCCGTCTGACCGGGCTGCTCCGCCGTGGCCTTGGGGTGGTGCTCGCCGGCGTCGCAGGTGCGCGCGTCGGAGACGACGATGGCCTTGGTCATGGGTCCGTTCCTTCTCTCGTGGCGGGTGCCGCGTGCGCGACGACTCCAGTCTGGAGGCGCGCACCAAAGATTGTCAACAATCTGCAATCTGCTACGATACGACGCATGGACAGCCACGGCGACGATCACGACCACCACCACGGCCATGATCACGGACAGTTCTCGCACGGGCATCCCGACCGCCCCGAGTCGCCCGGCGAGCACGGCCACGGACACAGTCACAGCCACGGGCTCGACGGTCACGCGACGGCCACCGGCAAGCACCGCAAGCGGCTGATCATCGTCCTGTCGATCACCACGGGGATCTTCCTCGTCCAGGTGGTCGGTGCAATCCTGTCCCAGTCGCTCGCGCTGCTCGCCGACGCGGGTCACATGCTCACCGATGCGACGGGCGTCGCGATCGCCCTCATCGCGAGCGTCATCGCCGCCCTCCCGGCCACGTCGAAGCGCACCTTCGGCTTCCTGCGCGTCGAGGTGCTCGCCGCGCTCGTGAACGGCATCGTACTCGGGGTCATCTCCGTGTTCATCTTCGTCGAGGCGATCCGCCGCTTCGGCTCGGAGGTGGAGATCCACTCGGGCATCATGCTCGTCGCCGCCGTCATCGGCGCCGTCGCGAACCTGATCTCGCTGCTGGTGCTGCAGGCCGGCCAGAAGGAGAGCCTCAACGTGCGCGGCGCCTACCTCGAGGTGCTGGGCGACCTGCTCGGATCGGTCGCCGTCATCATCGCCGGGATCGTCATCCTGTTCACCGGCTGGAACTGGGTGGATCAGATCGCGTCCCTCGTGATCGCGCTGCTGATCTTCCCCCGCGCGATCAGTCTGCTGAGGGATGTCGTCAACGTGCTGCTGGAGGCGACGCCCAAGGGCGTCGACCTCGAGCAGGCGCGCACGCACATGCTCTCCGTGCCCGGAGTGACACTCGTCCACGACATGCACGCCTGGACGATCACCTCGGGCGTGAACGCCTTCTCCGCACACGTGGTCGTCTCCGACGAGGCGTTCGCGGCTCGCAACTACCACGACACGCTCGACGAGCTGCACGCCTGCCTGGCCGAGCACTTCGACACGGAGCACTGCACCCTCCAGCTCGAGTCGACGTCGCACTTCGAGCACGAGCACTCGGCGGGCCTGCACCCCTGACCGCGGCTCACACTGCGCACACCTTGCTAATGTTGACTGTCGACATCCCGACATCCTGGTACGGTCGACGTTCCAAGGGAGCGAGCAGATGCGAGGAGTCCTCTCACTTTCGGCGATAAACAGCCGTCCCACAGCGGTCCTCATCGCGGATCAGCTGCGCGAGCGCATCATCGACGGCTCGTTCGGCCCCGGCGACCAGATCAACGAGGCGCAGGTGGCCAACCAGCTCAACGTCTCGCGGGGGCCGGTGCGCGAAGCGCTGCAGCGACTCGTCCAGGAGGGGCTGCTCATCGGCCGCCCGAACCGCGGCGTCTTCGTCCGCGAGCTCACGCTGCGCGACATCGCCGAGGTGTTCGAGGCGCGCGAGGTCATCGAGTGCGCGGCGGCGGAGAGCATCGTGGCGCACTCCGAAGCGGAGCGCGAGGAGCTCGTCGCGCAGCTCACGTCGATCGCGCAACGCATGCAGGACCCCCTGGACGCGCGCGACTGGAGCGCTCTGAGCCGGGTCGACATCGATTTCCACACGACCCTCGTCGACGCCGGCGGCAACTCGCGCCTCACCCGCGCGTATCAGACCCTCGCCACCGAGGCGCTCATCTGCCTGGCCCACTTCGAGAACACGTATCCGCTCCCCGACCGCGTGGTCCCGGGCCACCTCGAGATCGCCGAGCTCCTTCGCGGAACCGACATGGAGGCGATCCACCTGGCCCTGCACCAGCACCTGCTGGTGGAGAACGACGAGCTGCACACGCATCCCGTCGCCGAAGCGCTGCGCCACGGGCGCAACGACTCGGCCGTCCAGACCTGATCGTCCGCCGCGAGCACCCGGGTCGGCGCCTCTGCGCCTCAGGCCGCCGTGTATCCGCCGTCGATCGGCAGCACGGCGCCTGTGATGTACGACGAGGCGGGCGAGGCGAGGAAGTAGATCGGCTCGGCGATCTCAGCGGGCTCGGCCAAGCGACCGATGGGGATGGTGGCCGCGCGCTGCGCCGCGTAGGCGGCCGGGTCGCTCTGGCGGGCGAACGCATCGCGGATCGCCGGCGTCATCGTGAGACCGGGAGCTGCGACGTTGACCCTGACGCCCCGCGGCGCAAGCTCGACGGCAGCGGCCCTCGCGAACATGATGAGCCCGCCCTTCGCCGCCGAATACAGCACCTGCCCGGGAACTCCCACCATTCCCAGCCGCGAGCTGACGCACACGACGGACCCGCGCTGCGGGCTCATGAGCGGTGTGGCGCTGCGCACGACCGCGAAGACGCTCAGCAGGTTGGCGTCGATCACACGGGATGCCTCGGCGACGCTCACGTCGCCGAGGGCGCCCTCGCTCTGCAGCCCGTGACACAGCACGAGGGCGTCGATCTCGCCGAACTCGGCCGATGCCTCGCCGACCAGCCGCGCGACGAACGCCTCGTCGCCGAGGTCGCCGGAGAGGTAGCGCTCGTGCGGCCGCACCGTGGAGGGAGGCTCGATGCGGCGCCCGGTCAGCAGCACACGATCTCCGGCCCGGCGGAAGCGCTCCGCGACGGCCTCGCCGATCCCGCTCGTCGCGCCGGTGATGACGACCCGCAGCGGCCCGGTCACGATACGGCCCCGATCGACCGGCGGGATGCACGACTCACGGCCGCTCACGCTACACCATCGACGGCCTGCGGCCTCGCGACATCCGTCGGAGGATCGCACGGATGTCGGAGGATTCCTCGCCGAACCTCCGACATAGCCGCGATGCTCCGACGTCCGTGACGCGCGAAGCGCGCCGTGCGACGCGCCGCTACGGGCGCAGGGCCGCGCTCAGCGACTCGCCGACCGTGTCCAGCACGCGGTCGAGCTCGTCGCGCGAGATCACCAGGGGCGGGCGGATCTTCAGCACGTTGTCGTGCGCGCCGATCCGGCTGATGAGCACGTGACGGCGATACACGCCCTCCACCACCCGGCGCGCCAGCTCGGCGTCCGGCTCGCCGTCATCGCCCGTGAGCTCGAGGCCGAAGAAGAGTCCGCGGCCCTTCACGGCCTTCACCCGCGGCTGTCCGCCCGCAAGCGCCTCGAGCCGCTCGCGGGCGACGGCCCCGAGGGCTGCGGCGTTGCCGACGAGCCCGCGGTCGGCGATCTCGTCGAGCACGGCGAGACCCACCGCCGCCGAGACGGGGTTGCCCGCGAACGTGTTGAAGAACATGTTCTGCGAGCCGAACTCGTCGAGCACGCGCTCGCTCGTGACGACGCCGGCGAGCGGGTGGCCGTTGCCCATCGGCTTGCCGAGGGTCACGAGGTCGGGATGGATGCCGACCACCCGGTGACCCCACATCGCGTCGCCCAGGCGCCCGAAACCCGACTGCACCTCGTCGGCGATCACCAGCCCGCCTGCGGCGCGCACGCGCTCGACGAGACCCTGCACGTATCCGGGCGGGACGTCGTTGAGGCCCTCCGTGGAGAACGACGGATCGAACAGCACGGCCGACACCCCGTGGCCGGCCTCCTGCAGCGACGCGATCGCGGCATCCACCTCGGCCAGGCCCGCTGCCAGGGCCGCCCCGGCCGCGGCGCCCGTGGCGTCCGGGATGCGGATCGCGCGGACGTGGTCGCCCAGCGGCTCCTTCACCTCGAGGCCCGTGGTCAGCTCCGCGAGCGCACGCGTGTTCCCGTGGTAGCTGAAGTCGGACACCAGCACCCCTGTGCTGCCGGTGAGCTGGCGCGCGATGCGCAGCGCGAGCTCGTTCGACTCCGAGCCGCTGTTGGTGAGGAACACCCGGTCCAGGTCGCCGTCGAAGGTCGCGATCAGACGCTCGGCGTACTCCACGACGCGCTCGTTGAGATAGCGCGTGTGCACGTTCAGCGTGGCCCACTGCGTCGTCGCCGCGGCGATGACGCAGGGGTTGCCGTGCCCCACGACGGGGACGTTGTTGTAGGCGTCGAGGTAGCGCGTGCCGTCGGCCGAGGTGATCCACACGCCCGACGCCGACACGGCGTGCAGCGGCTCCAAGTAGAAGAGCGGCGAGTAGGGGCCGAGCGTGCGGTTGCGGCGCTGGCGGAGGGAGGAAGTGGACATGTCGTGCTCCTTGCGTGAGACGGGGATGCCGTGCGGCGGCCTGCCGTCAGGCCGCGAGGTGGCGCCGGGCCAGGTCGAGGACGAACGGCCGCACCTCGGCGGCGAGGAACTCGGCTGTCTCGTCGCCGCGTCGCTCTGCCGCCCAGCCGAGGTAGGTCATGCCGCGCGCCAGGATCATCGGGTCCAGGAGCGCGAGCGTGCGGGAGGCATCTCCTCCCGCGGCGCCCAGGGCGCGCGCGTAGCCCGCCTCCAGGGCCTGCCGGTACTCGACGTAGAGCGGATGCGGCTGGAAGAAGAACAGCGTCGTGGCCAGGTCGAACGCATGCCAGCCCTCGCCGCAGTCGTCGAAGTCGATGAGGCACAGCGTCCCGTCGGCGCGGCGCATGAGGTTCTCGGGGGTGAAGTCGGCGTGCAGCACGCCGAAGACGCCGGCGTCGGCGCCCGCCGCCGCGAGCAGCCGCTCGAGGGAGGCCGCCGCGTCGCGCAGCAGCCGCACGTCGTCGTCGGTGTGCTCCCGCAGTGCGCACGGGTCGCCCCACAGCGGCCGCGCGCCGATCAGGCCGGGGGCGTCCCACGCCGGACGGTCGTAGGCCTCGGGGAGGCCGATGTCGGCGCTGGCCCGGTGCACGCGTGCGGCGAGCTCGCCGATCGAGGCGAAGTCGTCGGCCGTCAGCGTGCTCGTGCCGTCATGGGCGTTCGCGATGTCCTCCAGCGGCACGGCGTCGTGCACCCACTGCTGCACGACCACCTGGAACCACAGCCCGTCGGCGGTGCGCACCGCGAAGGGCGCCCCGTCCTGCGTGGACAGGAAGTCGGGCACGTCGATGCCGTGCACGCGCAGCGCGTGGACGAACTCCACCTCGCTGGCCACCTCGGCATCCGACCGATAGCCGGGCCGCGCGATGCGCAGCGCGAAGCGGCCCTGCGGCGTGTCGACGCGGAAGACCGTGTTCTCCCGCTGCTTCACGAAGGTCAGCGTCGCGTCGGCGGCGAGCCCGAAGTCGGTGAGCGCGGACCGGGCGATCGACTCTGCACGAGCGATCGTGGCATCCGTCATGCCTTCATGCTGGTGCACCCGTTTGCGAACCGCAAGCCGACGGCCGCCGCTCGTCGCGTGCGCCGCGGCGGCTGTTCCCGGGGCGCACGGGCCTTCGCGCGACGCGCACGAATCGCCCCGGAGCGTTGACCTGACCCGGGCCCGTTGTCTGTAGCATGCCGACAACGGCGCTTCACCCCCAAGGAGATGTCATGTCGGAACCCCATGACGCGCTCGCTCGAGACCGGCTCGCCGAGGCGACCGCCGAGCGGACGGAGGAGCGGAGATGACCGACGCGCCGCGCTCTGCGGGCGACCGCACGTCGCTCGGACTGCCGCGCCGCGTCGCGATCACCGGCGGCGCCTCCGGGGTGGGCCTTGCCTGTGCCCGGCTGTTCCACGAGTCCGGTGCGGGCGTCGGGCTCATCGGCCGCTCGTCGACGCGGCTGGAGGCGGCGGCGCGGACGCTGGACTCGCCCGCGGGAGGTGCGGTCGTGCCGGCGTCGGCCGACGTCGCGGACGAGACGGGGCTCGCCGACGCCATGGATCGCATCGCCGAAGGTCTCGGCGGCATCGATGCGCTCGTCGTGTGCGCGGGCATCGAGGGCGAGATGGGCGCGTCCGTCTCCGAGGTCACGGCGGCGGGCTTCCGCGAGGTGCTCGAGGTCAACGTGCTCGGCGCCTTCCTCGCGGTCAAGACCGCGCTGCCGCACCTGCGGGCCGCCTCGGGGGGCACGATCACGCTGATCGGGTCGGACTCGGGGTTCGTGTCGGTGCCGGGGATGCTCGCCTACAACGCCTCCAAGGGGGCGATCGTGCAGCTCACCCGCGCGCTGGCGGTGGAGCTGTACGACGAGGACGGCATCCGCGTCAACAGCGTGGCCCCTTCGATCGTCGACACGCCCATGGCACGCCGCGGGCTCGGCGACGACGCGATGGACGCCCCGGGATTCCCCCTGCAGACGGCCGAGGACGTGGCGTGGTCGGTCGCGTATCTCAGCAGCAGCCGGGCGCGCGCCGTGAACGGCACGACGCTGCTGTCCGACTTCGGCTACACCGGGCGCTCGTCGTTCCCCGCGTGACCGCGATCGCCGCAGCGCGGCGGCACGCGCCTCAGCGCTGCGGCAGCATCGCGCCGGCGAAGAACTCCGCCAGCTCGGCGGTCGCCTCAAGCGGCAGCACCGCCGCGACGTACTGGTCGGGGCGCACGACCACCACGACGCCGTCGCGGGACAGACCGCGCTCGGCGAAGATGTCGGTCGGGCACCACGCGGTCGGCCCGGCGGCGAACACCTTCTCCCAGTCGGTGACCTCCAGCGGCCCGGTCTTCGGCCGGAAGACGGCGGGCACGAGCGAGAGGTCGACGTCCTCGAAGCCCTGCTGGTAGATCGCCTTGACGTCGAAGACGGCGTCCACGTCGGCGCCCGCGGGCGTGTGGCGCACGACGGGAGAGTCCGGCGAGACGAGCCACTCCGCCCAGGACGCCAGCGCGGATGCCTCGCCCGCGGCCGGCGCGTCGGCGAAGGCGTAGATCCGCCAGCGCCCGTCGGCGCGGGCGTGATGGCCGAGGTGCACGACGTTGCCGTCGGCGACGAGGGTGACGGGCGAGCTCTTGAAGCGCTTGCCGATCGGGAAGCCTTCCGCGAGCGCCTGGTGCGCGGCATCCCCCTCGATCATCGACGGGCCGTACTGCGTCATGAACCCCGACGGGAACTCCGCGGTGCCGAGGTAGTAGTTGGCGAGCTCCGACGGGTCGGTGATCTCCTCGGGCTTTCGCGCCATCAGCGACGACCACTCGCGGTCGAAGTCGATGAGCTGCTGCGCCACCGGCTGCCGCTCCGCCGAGTACGTCGACATGAGCGACGCGGGCGCAAGGCCCGTGAGCACGTGGCCGAGCTTCCAGCCGAGGTTGAAGCCGTCCTGCATCGACACGTTCATGCCCTGGCCCGCCTTCGCGCTGTGCGTGTGGCACGCATCGCCGGTGAGGAAGACCCGGGGGCCGCGACCCGACGCGTCGTCGCGGTCGTCGAAGTGGTCGGTGACGCGGTGGCCGACCTCGTAGACGCTGAACCAGGGGACATCCTTCACGTCCAGCGAGTAGGGGTGCAGGATGTCGTTGGCCTTCGCGACGATGGCCTCGATCGGCGTCTTGCGCACCTCGTGGTTGTCGTCTTCGGCCACCTCGCCGAGGTCGACGTACACACGGCAGAGGTAGCCGCCCTCGCGCGGGATGTGCAGGATGTTGCCCGCCTCCGAGTTGATCGCGCACTTGATGCGCCAGTCCGGGAAGTCGGTGTCGACGATGACGTCCATGACGCCCCACGCGTGCGCCGAGATGCCGCCGACGTGTCTGCGGCCGATCGCGTCGCGCACGCGGCTGCGCGCGCCGTCGCAGCCCGCGACGTACTTCGCGCGGATCGTGCGCTCCTGGCCGGTGCGCTCCCCCGCCGTGTAGCGCACGCGCACCTCGACCGGGAACGCGCCGCCCTCGTGCACCGTGAGCCCCACGAACTCGACGCCGTAGTCGGGCACGATGCGGCCGGGGCCGTTGCGGGCGGCCTCGGCGAAGTAGTCGAGCACGCGCGCCTGGTTCACGATGAGGTGCGGGAACTCGCTGATCTTGAGCCCGTAGTCCTCGGTGCGGGTGGTGCGCACGATGTTCTTCGGGTTCTCCGGGTCGGGGTTCCAGAAGTTCATCCAGCCGATGTTGTACGCCTCGGCGACGATGCGCTCGGCGAAGCCGAACGCCTGGAACGTCTCGACGCTGCGCGGCTGGATCCCGTCGGCCTGGCCGAGCGCGAGGCGTCCGTCGCGGCGCTCGATGATGCGCGTCACGACCCCGGGGAACTGCGACAGCTGCGCCGCCAGCAGCATGCCGGCCGGTCCCGAGCCGACGATGAGCACGTCCGTCTCGTCGGGGAGCTCGGCGGGCCGGTCGATCCCGGTGCCGGCGGCGGGCTGCACGCGGGGGTCCTGCGAGACGTATCCGTGGTGGTGGAACTGCATCGTCATCGATCCTGTTCTATATTGGAACGTAGTGTTCTACTATTGAACAGATCGTATACGAAAGCGGATGTCGGGGGCAACCCCCGCGGAGAGGAGGCTGCCGTGGCCGCCGCCCCCGCCTCGCAGGCGCCTGCCTCGCAGACGCTGAGCCGCGGCATCCGGATCCTCGAGCTCCTCGCCGACGCGCGCGAGCCGCTCGCGATCGACGACGTCGCCCGCCGGCTCGGCGTGCACCGCTCGATCGCCTACCGCCTCGTGCGCACGCTCGAAGACCACGGGCTCGTCGCGCGGGACTCCGCCGGCCGCGTCGCGCTCGGCGCGCGCATGGCGGCGCTCGCCGCGGGCGTCGCGCACGACCTCCAGGCGGCGGCGCTGCCCGAGCTGACGGCGGTGGCGAACGAGCTGGGCATGACGTGCTTCCTCGCGGTACGCGACCACGACGAGTGCATCACCCTCGCGAGCGTCGAGCCGCGGCACGCGGTCGCCTCGGTGGCGCAGCGGCCGGGCGCGCGGCACTCGATCCTCGTCGGCGCGCCGAGCAAGGCCATCCTGTCCGCGCTGCCCGAGTCGGAGTGGCCCGCCGACGTCGGCGCCGCGCTGCGCGCCGACCTGGCGGATGCCGCGGCCCGCGGCTACGCGACGAGCCACGACGAGGTGATCCCGACCGTGCAGGCCGTCTCGGTGCCGCTGCGCCTCGTCGGCGGCATGAAGGCCGGCGGCCAGCGCCCGGCCGCGATCGCCGTCGTGCACGTCGCGAGCGCGGGCGAGCCCGGCGCGATCGCGCAGCGCCTGCACGCCTCGGCTGCCGCGATCCGCGACGCCCTCGGCGGCTGAGCAACCCGCACCGCTCAACGGCGACCGGCTCAGACCTCTATCCACACCGGCGCCGACCCGTCGACGGTGAGCGTGACGAGAACCTGTCCCCCGCTGCGGGCCGTCCGCAGCGTCATCCGGTCACCGCGTGCGGCATCGACCCTCTCCGCTGCCCACGTCGCCGCCGTTGTCCACTGCCCCTCGGTGAGTGGCCCGTCATCGATGTCGTCCAGCACCAGGACGTCCGCGCCTCGCGCCCGCGCCCGTTCCAGCGCTGAGACAAGCGGGTCGATGACGAGATTCGGGCTCCGGATCCGATCCCGCAGAGCAGCCTCCAGGGAGCGGACGCCCACGGGGTCGGGCGTTCCGCCGGCGGCGATCAGCTCAAGCGTCGGGGTGGCGAGCCGACGCACTGCGCGCAGTTCGTTCTCCAGCGCCGCGTCGGCGGTCTCGTCACGGGCCTCCTGCTCCGCTCGCGCTCGCTCCGCCGTGCGGTGCGCGACGATCTGCCGGGCGGTGTTGTGCAGCCCGAAGGCGAAGACGGAGCAGGCGATCAGCGGAAATGCCTGGGTGTAGCTCGTGAGCAGTCCGTGCACGGGCGAGCCCGTGGCCGTGACGCTCCACGCAGCGACGACGACCTGCATGGCGAGCTGCCCGATCCACGCCGACGCGATCCGACCACGGATCGCCAGACAGAACATCAGCAGGTCGCAGGGGTTGTACTCCCACGTGAGGTAGCCCAGATCGTCGAGATCTGCGGGCAACTGCCAGCTCACCGCGGCCGTCACGAACACGATGACGACGAGGATCGTCACCGTGCGCCACGCGCGAAGCGGCGTGGCGCTGGGGACGACGACCAGCAGGAGCGCGCCGAAGACAGCCGCAAGGGCGGCCAGACTCAGCGGCGAGGTCGCACCTCCGAGCACCAGCGCCGAGTAGCCCAGGTAGACCGTGTACAGCGCCAGGAGAAGCCCCGGAACAGGGCCGAAGAAGCCCAGGTAGTGGCCGATGTCGTCGTCGGCGATGCGCGTCGCTCTCATGGTCACGGCGTCCAGACCAGTCTGACCGTCGTCCCGTACCCGGGAGTGGACCGCACGAGCGCCTCCCCGCCGTCGACGTTCGACAGGCGCTGGATGATGCCCTGCCGGATGCCGAGCCGGGTCGCATCCACGCGAGAGGGGTCGAACCCGGTGCCGTCGTCGAGCACCACCACGTCGACGCGCGCGGGCTGCACGTCGGCACGCACCTGCCGCACAGCACCATCGCCGGCGTGGCGGATGCTGTTGCGCAGCGCCTCGGCCAGCGCCTCCTCGAACGCGGCTGCGACGTCGGCAGGAATCGGATCGCCCTCCTCCACGACGTAGTCGAATCGGATCTCCGGGTCGAGCCGCGTGGTCAGCGCCTGCAACCGCCATGCCAGCTGCTGCGGGGGCACGTCGACGCGGGGAACCTCCGACCCGCGGCTGATCTCGGCGAGGGCTGTCGCCGCCTCCTCGGCGACGCGGTCGCGCCGCAGCCCGCTCGCGTAGGCGAGCAGCACGACGATGATGCCGTCGTGCACCAGCATCTGCACCCGTTCTCGTGCGGACCGGCGGACCTCGGCGATCGCAGAGCGGCGTGCCTCGCGCACAGCGTCGGCCACCGTCGCGTCGAGGAGGCGCCCGGCGCGCAGGAGCGCGACGGAGAGGCACGCGAACATCGACACGAAGAACAGCTGTCGCAGCGCGTCGCCGAAAGACCTCCCCAGCATCGGGTTGTCGCAGCACAACAGCGCGACCGCGAACATGATCGCCTGCCACACGATGATGTAGGCGACGATGCCGCGCACGCGCCAAGCAAGCACCGCAGCGCAGGCCGCGATGATCTCCAGCTCGGACATCCAGGTGAGACCGAACCGCTCGGGAACCCGCCCCGTCACGAGGGCGAGAGGCAGAAGCACGTAGGCGACCAGCATCCCCAGCGCTTGGATCCGCCAGAGCACGCGCACCAGCTCGATCTTCGCGCGGCGGAAGCCGACGAGGACCACGAGGCTCGGGGCGAGACAGAGGATGGCCGCGCCGGCCGTGTAGGAGCCCGAGAGGATCGTCGAC
>JASGDZ010000187.1:0-5384 GCA_047606835.1 Microbacterium sp.
GACCCCGACCGCCGCCTACGCCGCGATCGATCGGCTGGCGGATGCCGGTGTCGTCACCGAGATCACAGGACGCAAGCGCAACCGGGTGTGGGCGGCACCGGATGCGCTCGGCGAGCTCGAGGAACTCGACCGGCGGATTCAAGACGCGATGCGGCGACGGCGATCTGAAGGACACGCGCCGGGCACAGCATGACGGTCGGTTCGATCGCTGGGCGGCGCGGCGCATGGCCCAGAGTCATGCCGCTGCGATCACCAACAGCACTGGAAAGACACCCACGAGCAGGCTCAGCGACATCAGCACCCAGCGCCGCTGCACCCCCGCCCACACGGCATCGGCCACCAGCACGATTCCGACCACGGCCAATGCGATCGTGACCGCGGTCAGCGCCGGCTCGTCCTCGACGTCGCCAGCCCAGCCCACCGAGAACGACAGGAGGATGAACGGCTTGAGCAAGAACACCTCGGCGATAGCCGCGACGGCCAGGATCAGCCACGCGATCGCGGACTGCGCCGTCTTCGCACGGGACTGCAGAGAATCTGTGCTCACGTCACCCATGCTCGCACGTCAGTCCGACCTCGCAGGCGGGCCACTCGGCGCGGGCTGAGCTAATCCCGCCCGGTCAGGCCCCAGGCGTCCTCGTCGCCGTCCGCGTCCTCGACCGGATAGCCGTCGAACTGGCGCTCCACGGGGTCGCCGGCGTAGGGCTCGGCCGGGTCCGCCGAGGCACGGGTCGGCACGTCCTCGCCGCGCAGGCGCGCGAGCACGCCGGGCAGCTGCTCGGCGGTCACCAGCACGTCGCGCGCCTTCGACCCCTCCGACGGGCCCACGATCTCACGCGACTCGAGCAGATCCATGAGCCGGCCGGCCTTCGCGAAGCCGACGCGGAGCTTGCGCTGCAGCATCGACGTCGAGCCGAACTGGGTCGACACCACGAGCTCCGCGGCGGCCAGGAGCAGCTCGAGGTCGTCGCCGATGTCGGCGTCGATCTCCTTGCGCGTGGCCTCCGCCTCGACATCCGCCCGGTACTCGGGCCGCGCCTGGTTCGTGACGTGCTTCACGACCTTCTCGATCTCCGCCTCGCTGACCCACGCGCCCTGCACGCGGATCGCCTTCGAGGCGCCCATCGGCAGGAACAGCCCGTCGCCCTGTCCGATGAGCCGGTCGGCGCCGGGCTGGTCGAGGATGACGCGAGAGTCGGTGACACTCGTCACCGCGAACGCGAGCCGCGACGGCACGTTCGCCTTGATGAGCCCCGTCACGACGTCGACCGACGGGCGCTGGGTGGCGAGGACCAGATGGATGCCGCTCGCGCGCGCGAGCTGCGTGATGCGCACGATCGAGTCCTCCACGTCGCGCGGCGCCACCATCATGAGATCGGCGAGCTCGTCGACGACGACGAGCAGGTACGGGTAGGGCTTGAGCACGCGCTCGCTGCCCGGGGGCACCTCGACCTCGCCCGCGACGACGGCGCGGTTGAAGTCGTCGATGTGGCGGAACCCGAACGATGCGAGGTCGTCGTACCGCAGGTCCATCTCCTTCACGACCCACTGCAGCGCCTCGGCGGCCTTCTTCGGGTTCGTGATGATGGGGGTGATGAGGTGCGGCACGCCGGCGTACGACGTCAGCTCGACGCGCTTGGGGTCGATCAGCACCATGCGCACGTCGGCGGGCTTGGCGCGCATCAGCAGGCTCGTGATCATCGAGTTCACGAAGCTCGACTTGCCCGAGCCGGTCGAGCCCGCCACGAGCAGGTGCGGCATCTTCGCGAGGTTCGCGACGACGTAGCCGCCGCCGACGTCCTTGCCGATGCCGATCGTCATGGGGTGGGTCGCCTGCTGCGCGGCAGGCGAGCGCAGCACGTCGCCGAGCGTCACGATCTCGCGGTCGGCGTTCGGGATCTCCACGCCGATCGCGCTCTTGCCGGGGATCGGCGCGAGGATGCGCACCTCGTTCGACGCGACCGCGTAGGCGATGTTGTTGGTGAGCGCCGTGATGCGCTCGACCTTCACGCCCGGGCCGACCTCGATCTCGTACTGGGTGACGGTCGGGCCGCGCGAGAAGCCGGTGACACGCGCATCGACCTGGAACTGCTCCAGCACGCTCGTGATCGCCGCGACCACGGCGTCGTTGGCCGCCGAGCGCTCGCGGTGCGGCGTGCCGGCCACGAGCGTCGCGGGATTGGGCAGGCGGTACGGCGGCGTGGTCGTCGGCGGCTTGCCGCCGGAGCCCTCGGTTCCGAAGCCGGACAGGCCGGGCAGCTCGTCGGGGTCGCCCGCGTCCGCGGCGTCGTCGAGGAGCGAGGTGGAGCCCTTGCGTCGACCCTTGCCCAGCTCGGGGATGGCGGCCTGCACGTCGGCGAGCACCTCGGTCGCGGCGTCCGGCGTCGACACGGGCGGCACGATGGCCTGGTCGAAGCCGCCCTGCACGGGGCCGGCGGGCAGCAGCTCGGTGAGGTCCTGCGAGCCGAGATCGGAGCCGGGATCGACCTCGCGGCCCGTCTTGTTGCGTCGCCACCAGGGCACCGACGGGTCGGCCGATGCATCGGCGGCATCCGTCTCGCCCTTCTCGGGCCGCGGCTCGGCGCCGAACAGCCACACGTACAGCTCGCCCAGGCGACGGCCGATGCGGCCCGGCGGCGTCTTCGTGATGATGAGGATGCTGAGCGCAGCGAGCACGCTCAGCACGATGTGGGCGCCGATGTCGGTGATCAGCATCGCGAGGGGCTCGCCGAGCATCCAGCCGAACAGTCCCCCGGCCTCGCTCAGCGACGGCAGGCCGCTCTTGGGCGCGGGCCGGCCGCCCGCCACGTGGCAGAAGCCCGCGATCGTGATCGTGAAGAGGCCGAACCCGATGCCGATGCGGCCGTTGTCGTGCACCGAGGAGGGATGCCGGAAGAGCCAGCCCGCCAGGATCAGCAGCAGCACGGGCAGGATGAACGCGACCCGGCCGACGAGGGCGCCGGCGGTGTAGGCGCTGATGGCCTTCGCGAGCTCGTCGCCGATGAAGAACCACTCCACGACCGCGCCGGCGACGGCGAGCAGCACGAGGAGGAAGGGGAAGCCGTCGCGGCGCTGATCCTTCTCCAGCGTCTCGGGGCCGAAGGCCCGGAACATGCCGCCGACGCCGTGCGCGAGCCCCATCCACGCGCGGGCGGCCAGGGGCGGCCTGTCGGCCTCGTCGACGTAGCGCTTGGGCGCCGGCTCGGCCTTGCGCGAGCCGCCGGACGAGCGCGACGACGCGCCGGACGAGGGCGCGCGGGTGCCCTTGGTCGGGCTTGAGCTCCTGGCCATCCCCCCACGCTAGGCCCGGACAGGTGCGTTCCCGGGTAACGACGCGGCGTGACCGGTGTGACGGATGTGGTCAAGCGACAGTCAGCGCAGCCGCTTCACCATGACGTCGCGGCCCTGCTTGGGCTGGGTGACGGCGAATCCCTCCGACTTGTAGAGCATCACGGCGAAGTTGGCGCGCTCGACGCTGAGGCTGATCCTCGCGTAGCCGGCGGCGCTCGCATGACGGCACAGCTCGCGCAGCAGAGCACGTCCGACGCCGTGCGCGCGCCAGATCGGCCGCACGCCGATGATGAGCTCGGGCACGCCGGTGCCGACGAAGCCGAGCCCCGGCGCGTTCTGCGGCAGCACCCGGTACCAGGCGGCACCGATCGGGACCTCGTGCTCGTCGACGGCCACGAACCCGGCGTCGCCCGGACGCATCCAGCCGGCGATGTAGTGCGCGTGGTCGGCGCTGGCCAGCACCTCGTGCCGCGGTCGAGCCGCATCCGGACGCCAGTTCGCCGCTTCGACCACCATGTCGCCGAGGAACACGCCGTCGGACTGCGCGGCGGGTCGAAGGCGGAAGGATCCGGGCATGCGCCAGATCCTACGATCCGCGTGTTACGCCTCTATGACGAGTGGCACGATCGTCGGCCGGCGCACGCGGCTCCGGCGTAGCGACGCGGCGTTACGGATGTGACGAGTGTGCCGCGCTCACTCCTTGAGGTCGAGCATCGGTGTGGGGCGGCGGAAGAACCGGGTCACGACCAACAAGATCACAAAGCCCAGCGCCAGCCACGACAGCCCGACCACGAACGTCTGCCCGGACAGGCTCGTCCACAGCCAGACCGTGAGGCCGAAGCCGATGAGCGGCAACACCAGGTTGCTGAAGACCTTCGACCCGGAGCGCTCCTTCTCGTCGATGAAGTAGTGCTTGAGCACCGACAGGTTCACCATGGAGAACGCCATGAGCGCGCCGAAGCTGATCATGTTCGACAGCAGCGCCAGGTCGATCCAGATCGCGGCGAGCGAGAACGCCGACACCACGAGGGTGGCGATCACCGGAGTGCCGAAGCGCTCGTTCAAGCGGCCGAACACCACGCGCGGAAGCACTCCGTCGCGGCCCATCGCGAACAGGATGCGCGAGACCGACGCCTGCGAGGTCAGCGCGGAGCCCAGGGCGCCCGCGACATACCCGGCGATGAACATCGCGGACAGCCAGTGGCTGCCCACGGCCATTGTGACGTCGATCGCCGCCGTGTCGGCCGACTCGAACTGGTTGGACGGATACGCGAACTGTGCCGAGAAGGCGAGCAGGATGAACACGAGGCCAGCGCCGATCGTGGTGATCAGGATGGCGCGGGGAACTGTGCGCTTGGCGTCCTTCGCCTCCTCCGCCAGCGTGGAGACGGAGTCGAACCCGAGGAAGGACAGGCACAGGATGGCCGCGCCGCCGAACAGGGGGCCCAACTCGCCCACCGAGCCGTCGCCGGTGAACGGGCGGAGCGGGTCGACCCCGTGGCCGACGCCGGTGCCCAGGGCGAGCCACACGAACACGACGACGAAGATCGTCTGCACCGCGATGATGACGAAGTTCGCGCGCGCGACCGAGATGATCCCGATGATGTTGAGCACCGTCACGATCGCGATCGACACCACGATCCACACCCACGACGGAACCGCGGGGAATGCCTCGGTGAGGTACAGGCCCACGACGAGGTAGTTGATCATCGGCAGGAACAGATAGTCCAGCAGCAGGGCCCAGCCGGCGAGGAAGCCGATCGCGCCGCCGAACGTCTGCTGCGTGTAGATGTACGCCGATCCCGAGTACGGGTAGGCGACCGCCATCCGAGCGTACGAGCGAGCCGTGAAGACCATCACCACGAGGGTGACGACATACGCCATCGCGACGCGGCCGCCGGTGAGCACCGTGACGATGCCGTACGTGGTGAACACGGTGAGCGGAACCATGTAGACAAGGCCGAAGAGCACGAGCGACGGAACGCCGAGCACGCGCTTGAAACGACCTTCGGTGACTTGCATCGTCGCCTCGGTGGGGCTATCGACCGGGTGGAGCTGCTCTGGAGACATGGTGCTTCCTTTCTGATCGGTTA
>JASGDZ010000188.1:0-11872 GCA_047606835.1 Microbacterium sp.
GACGGCGGCGGGCGCGGATGCCGCCTCCCGCGCGCTCGGCGGTCGGGTGCTCGTCGGCTCGCCGCCCGCCGGGGCGCCGCTGCCGGCCGCGACGATGCTCGTGTCGCTGCCGGCGCGCACGCGGTTCGACGACGTGGCGGCGTTCGCCTTCGCCCGCGCGCTGGCGCCGGGCGCGGAGCGCCTCGTGCTGTCGATCGGCTCGCCCGCAGGCGGGCTGGAGGCGGGGCTCGGCTCGCTGCAGGAGGCGATCGACCTCGCCCGAGGGCGCGGCGCGCGGGCGGAGCGCGGCGTGCAGGTGCGGCGCGCCGAGCAGCGTCCGCTCGTGAGGCTCGTCACATCGCTGCGCGACGACCACCGCCTGCTCGAGCACGGGGAGCGCATGCTGGCGCCCCTCGTCGAGCACGACCTCGCGCGCGGCGGCGACCTGCTCGACGTGCTCGGAGCCATGCTCGCCCACCCGGGCAACCGCACGGCGGCGGCTGCGGGATCCCATCTCTCGCGCTCGGTGTTCTATCAGCGCCTCGCGCTCATCCAGGAGCTGCTGGGCGTCGACCTCGACGACGGCGAGACCCAGACCGCGCTGCACCTCGCCCTGCTCGTGCGGAGGTCTGCGTGGGGCTGACGCCCGGCTCCGACGGGGAGGTCGCCGCGTCTCGTCTCGGCCCTGCGGGCCTCGCCCGACGGCCGTTCGGCGCAGCGCCCGCACCCGCCCCCGGTGGAGTGGCGGCCGAGTGCTGCGTCCTGCCCCGGTGGTTGAGTGGCGGCCGAGGGCCGCGTCCTGCCCGGTGGTTGAGTGGCGGCCGAGGGCCGCGTATCGAAACCCGGTGGTTGAGTGACGGCCGAGTGCTGCGTCCTGCCCCGGTGGTTGAGTGGCGGCCGAGTGCTGCGTCCTGCCCCGGTGGTTGAGTGGCGGCCGAGTGCTGCGTCCTGCCCCGGTGGTTGAGTAGCGGCCGAGGGCCGCGTATCGAAACCCGGTTCTCGGCGCGGAAGTGATGGATTCGCGAAAGAATAATATTCGAATGTTAGAGGCTCATGCTACGGACCCGCTCTCTCGATAATTCCGTCTTATCGACCTGTACCGGCAGAAAATCGTAGATCAGTTCTAGACAATCTCTCGAAGATGTGTTTCAATGGACATATGACCACGAACCCCACCGCAGCGATCGCGCAGGCGCTGTCTGCGCTCGATGAGGCGTGGGTCGCGGCCGGTGGCGCAGGCGGTGCCGGCGGCGACCTGCAGGCGGGCATCGACGGGATGACGGATGCCGGGCTGCTTGCCGTGAACGACGCGATCGCGCTCGTCCGCCGTCAGGTCGACGCGCTGCACGTGCGGATCGCCGCCGGCATCGCCGACCGCTCGCGGCCCGAGCTCGGGTCGGCGGGTCTCGCCCGCAAAGCGGGCCACCGCACTCCGGTCAAGCTCATCGCCGCTGCGACGGGCGGGCATTCCGGCGACGCCGCGCGGTTGATCCAGGTGGGCCACGCGACCACCGGCGGCATGACCTTCAGCGGCGAGCGCACGCCCCCGAAGCACCCGCGTGTGCAGGCGGCACTGGAGGTCGGCGCGGTGAGCGTCGCGGCCTCGGCGGCGATCGCGAGCCTTCTCGACAAGCTGGCGATCCGCGTCGCGCGCGACGAATTGGATGCCGCGGAGGCGACGCTCGTCGAGCGCGCACCGCTGCTCTGTCTCGACGAGCTCAACGCGCTGCTGCGCCGCGTCGAGGCGCACCTCGACCCCGACGGGCTCGAACCCTGCATCGACGAACTGCGCGCCGGGCGCGGGCTGCGCATCGTGCAGCGCGCGAACGGGGCGGTCCACCTCGACGGCGACTTCGACCCCGAGACCGCGGCTCCGATCGTCGCCGCGATCGAGGGCATCGTCACGAACGTGCTCCGCACGAGCCGCGGGCACAACCGCCCCGATAATCAGGCCGACGGCACGCACCCGGCCGACGGCACGCGCCCGGCCGACGGCGGGGCCGGTCCCGACCTCGACTCGGCCGCCGGCCCGAGTGCCGGCCCCGTGCTGGAGGAGACGCGCACCCTGCCGCAGCTGCGCGCCGACGCGCTCGCCGCGCTGTGCCGGCACGCGCTCGGCTGCGACCGCTCCGGCTCGGCGCTCGCGAACACGACGGTGATCGTCCGGGTTCCGCTCGAAGCCCTCACCTCGGGCACCGGCATCGCCGCGATCGACGGCATCGCGCAGCCGATCGACGCCGGCACCGCCCGCCGCATGGCCGCGACCGCCGAGATCATCCCGATCGTGCTCGGCGCCGACAGCGAGGTGCTCGACGTCGGGCGCGCGCACCGCTCGTTCACCCGGGCCCAGCGCCTCGCGCTGGAAGAGCGCGACGGCGGATGTGCCTCCTGCGGCCTCCCCGGCTCCTACGCCGAGGCGCACCATCTGACCTGGTGGTCGCGCGGTGGGCCGACCGATCTGCGCAACGGCATTCTGCTGTGCACCGCGTGTCACCATCGCATCCACAACGAGGGGTGGGAGATCCGCATCGATCCGCCACCGACGTCGGGGGACGTCACCGCGGGCACGGCGTGGTTCATCCCGCCCGCGCACGTCGACCCCGCCCGCACGCCGCGCCTCGGCGGTCGCTCCCGGTTCGACTGGGTGCGTGCGGCGTGAACCGCCGCGCCTACGGCGTCACGTACGCCTTCCGCAGCGTCTCGTGCACCGTCCACGTCGTGCGCATCCCGTCGACGAGGCGCACCACCACCCCCGGGCCCAGCGCCACCGGCGGCAGCGCCGGCTCGTCGAACGTCAGCACGCCCGACCCCGACAGCACCACGAACACCTCGTCGACCTCGACATCCGTCGACACGCCGGGAGTGTGCTCCCACACGCCCACCGTGTCGGTGAGCTCCACGAAACCTGTCGCGGGCGCCCCCGACACGACCTGCGCAGCGGGCAGCGGCTCGCGCTCCAGCGCGACCGACGTCGCGGGAACCGCCTCACCCGGCGCGAGGGTCACGAGTCGAACCCCAGTCCGAGCACGTCGAGCGTCTTCAGCAGCAGATTGCGCCGCCCGCCGTTGTGGTCGGCGCGATCGAGCGACCAGCGGGTCGCGTTTATGCCGATCGCCGCCGCCGGCTCGGGCGGGAACGGCAGCGGGCGCTCGCGCACCATCTTCAGGGCCGTCCGCTCGGTCTCCTCGCCCGACAGCAGATCGAGCATCACCTCCGCGGCGAACCGCGCCGCCCCGACGCCGAGGCCCGTGAAGCCCGCGGCGTACGCCACGCGGCCCTCGCGAGCGAGCCCGTAGAAGGCGCAGAACCGTGTCGACGTGTCGATCGCGCCCGCCCACTTGTGCGAGAAGCGCAGCCCCTCCAGCTGCGGGAAAGTGGTGAAGAAGTGCGACGCGAGCGTCTCCCACGTCTGCGGGCGGTTCTCGTACGCCGCGCGCACCTTGCGCCCGTAGTAGTACACCGCGTCATAGCCGCCGAAGAGGATCCGGCCGTCCTGCGTCGGCCGGTAGTAGTGGAACTGGTTCGCCAGGTCGCCGATGCCCTGCCGGTCGCGCCAGCCCACGGCATCCCACTGCTCGGCGGAAAGCGGCTCGGTCATGAGCGCGAAATCGTAGACCGGCACCGTCATGAGCCGGTTGCGGCGCAGCAGCGACGGGAACACGTTCGTCGCGAGCACCACCCGCGCCGCCCGCACGGCGCCGCCCGCCGTGCGCACGCGGGTGCCGGAGTCATCCGTCTCCAGCTCCTTCACCAGCGAATGCTCGCAGATCTCGACCCCGCGCTCCTCGGCCGCCGCCGCGAGCGAGGCCGCCAGGCGGGCGGGGTGCACGAGCGCGTTGTTGCGCTTGTGCCACACGCCGCCCAGATATGTGGGCGAGGCGACGGATGCCTGCAGCTCCTCGCGCGACAGCAGCACCGCGTCGTCGCCGTCGGCCTCCAGCCACTCCAGTTCGTGCGGCTCGACCGCCACGTCGAGCTCGCCGACGCGCTCGAACTGGGCGTCCAGGCCCCACTCGGCGACATCCGCCTCGAACGCGTCGAGGTTCTCCATGCCGAGCCGCTGCAGCTCGTCGATCTCGTCGGGCCAGCGCGCAAGCCCGTTCTCGTACCCGTGCGTGATGCTCGCCTCGCAGAACCCGCCGTTGCGGCCCGAAGCCGCCCAGCCGATCGTGCGCGCCTCCAGCAGCATCACCCGCGCCTGCGGGTCGCGGCGTTTGGCGAGCATCGCCGTCCACAGCCCCGTGTAGCCGCCGCCGACGATCACGAGGTCGGCGACGCGCTCGCCGGACAGCGCCGGCCGCGCCGGCTGCTCGGGCAGATCGTCGAGCCAGAAGACGTGATGCCGGCTGCCGTCGAGGCTGTGCCGCACGACGGACGGCTGCGGCGGCTCGCTCTCGAAGACCGTGGTTCCCATCGGTGTCACTCCCTGTCTCTCGCGATCACGCGTCGGCTGCGGCGTGGACGCGCTCGCCCTCGACGAACGTCTGCAGCACCCGCGTGTCGCCGATCCCGTCCGTCGGCCCCGCGAACGGGTCGCGGTCGAGCACCACGAGGTCGGCGAGCTTGCCGACCTCCACCGTCCCGGTCACGCCGTCGAGATGGTTCACCCACGCCGACCCCGCCGTGTACGCGGTCAGCGACGTGCCGAGGTCGATCGCCTGCTCGGGCAGGAACGGCTCGTACTCGCCCTCCGCCCACGCAGCTCCCGCCTTGCGGTTCACCGCCGTGTGGATCGCCGCGAGCGGGTTCGGCGTTGACACCGACCAGTCGCTGCCCGCGGCGAGCACCGTGCCGCAGCGCAGCAGGTCGCCGAACGGGTACTGCCACGCATCGCGCGGGGCGCCGAGGAACGGCAGCGTCAGCTCGACCAACTGCGGCTCCAGCGCCGCCCACAGCGACTGCATGTTCGCCGCGACCCCGAGCTCGCGAAACCGCGGGATGTCGTCGGGGTGCACCACCTGCAGGTGCGCGATGTGATGCCTGTTGTCGCCGCGGCCGTTGCGCGCCACCGCCGCGGCGACGGCGTCGAGGCACTCGCGCACCGCGCGGTCGCCGATCGCGTGGAAGTGCACCTGGAACCCGAGTGCGTCCAGCGCCGGCACCGCCTCGTTCAGCACCGCGGGGTCGACGAACGAGATCCCCGAGTTGTCCGTCGGGTGGCCGTGGCCGTCGAGATACGGCTCCAGCATCGACGCCGTGAAGTTCTCCGGCACGCCGTCCTGCATGATCTTCACCGACGTCGCCGCGAAGCGGCCGCCGCGGTAACGCGCGCGCCGCTCGACGAGCGACGGGATCTGCTCCAGGCCCGCCGCGCGGTCCCACCACAGCGCCCCCACGACGCGCGCGGTGAGGGTGCCGTCGGCTGCGGCCTTCAGGTAGGCGTGGGCGGGGTCGCCGGCGTCGCCGTAGGTGCCGACGATCGCGTCCTGCCACGCGGTGACCCCGAACGAGTGCAGGTGGCGCTGCGCGACCAGCAGCGCCTCGGTCAGCCGCTCCACCGACTCCTCCGGCAGCAGGCGGCTGACGAGCCCCATCGCGCCCTCGTGGAGCGTGCCGGTCGGGTGGCCCGCGGCATCCCGCTCGATGCGTCCGTCGGCGGGGTCGGGGGTGTCCCGCTCGACGCCGGCGAGCCGCAGCGCGGCCGAGTTCGCCCACGCGCCGTGGCCGTCGCGGTTGGTGAGGAACGCGGGCCGGTCGCCCGTGACGGCGTCGAGCGCGGCGGCCGCGGGCGTGCCGCCGGGGAACGCCGACATCGACCAGCCGCCGCCGAGCACCCATCCGTCGTCGGGGAGGGACGCCGCGTACCGCCCGATCGCGTCGAGGTACTCCGCCGCGGTGTCCAGCGCCGACAGGTCGCAGCGCAGCATGTCGAGCCCGCCCCACACGGGGTGCACGTGCGCGTCCTGGAAGCCGGGCACCAGCAGGCGCCCGGCGAGGTCGACGACCTCCGTGCGCGGCCCGACGAGCTCGCCGAGATCCCCTCCGCGGGGCGACACCGCGACGATGCGGCCGTCGCGCACGGCGACGCCGGTCGCGCGGGAGCGCACCGCGTCGGCCGTGAAGACGGGGCCGCCGGTGAAGACGAGGTCGGCGTGGGTCATGGCATCCTTCCCGCCGGCGGAGCCAGCGGGGTCATCCGCCGGCCATCGTGCGGGCGATGTCGGTGGCGGAGTCGCCGGCGCGCTTGAGCACGATCGCCACGACCGCGAGGGAGAGCAGCGTGAGCACCAGCATGACCGTCGACACCGCCGCGATCTCGGGCCGAAGTCCCGAGCGCAGGGCGCTCAGCACGTACACCGGCCACGGCGTGTTGCCGGCGACCTGCACGAACGAGGACACGATCGTGTTGTCGAGGCTGAACGTGAACGACAGCAGGGCCCCCGCGAGCACCGCCGGCATCGCGAGCGGCAGCGTGACGCGCAGGAACGTGCGCACCGGCGGCGCGTAGAGGTCGGCCGACGCCTCCTCGAGGTTCGCGGGAAGCCCCACGAGCCGTGCGCGCACGATGTAGGTCACGACCGCGACCGAGAACAGCGAGTGGCCGATCACGAGCCGCACGGTGCCGTCGTTGAAGATCGACATCCCGAGGTCCTGCCCGAGGAACACGAGCCACGGCAGCAGCGCGACGGCATCCACGATCTCCGGCGTCACCGCCGTGAGCAGCAACAGGCCGACGAACCAGAACGTCCACTTCCCTGGTTTGCGGGCCAGCGCGATGCCGGCGAGCGTGCCGAGCAGCGTCGCGAGCACCGCGGCGATCGCGCCGGTGCGCAGCGACACCATGACCGCGTCGCTGAGCACCGACTTCTGGAAGAGCGCGAGATACCCGTCGAACCCGAACTCGCGGAACGCGATGAGCAGGCGCCCGTTGTTGAACGAGTACACGACGATCACGAGGATCGGAGCGAACAGGAAGACGAACACGAGGACCGCCCACACCGACATGAGCCGGTCGCTGAGGGGCAGGCGGTGCCGGTGCACGGGCGGCGGGGTGCTCACGAGACCGCCTCCTGCGCGCCGATCACGAGGCGGTTGCCCAGCCGGAACGGCAGCGACGCGAGCCACAGCAGGGCGCCCGCGAGCGCCGCGGTGCCGAGGATGATGAGGATCAGCATCACCGCCATCGCCGACCCGAGCGCCCAGTTCTGCGCGGTCTGGAACTGCGCGGCCACGAGCTGGCCGACCATGTTGCCCTTCGCGCCGCCGAGCACCGTCGCGGTGATGTAGTCGCCCATGAGCGGGATGTAGACGAGCAGCACGCCCACCACGACGCCGGGGCGGGCCAGCGGAAACGTGACCCGCGCGAAGGTGCGCCAGCGGTCGGCGCCGAGATCCTTCGACGCCTCGCGCACCGGCACCCCGACCCGGTCGAACGCGACGAACAGGGGCAGGATCATGAGCGGCAGGTAGTTGTACACGACGCCGAGCAGCACCGCGGCGCGGGTGTACAGGATGTCCAGCGGCGCAAGGCCCATGCCCTGCAGGCTCTGCGACAGCCATCCCTCTGGTGCGAGGATCACCTGCCACCCGATCGTGCGCACCAGGAAGTTGGTCCAGAACGGCACGAGCACGAGCGCGATCAGCAGCCCCTTCCAGCGCGCCGGCGCCTTCAACGCCATCCAGTACGCCACCGGCAGACCGATCGCGAGGCACAGCGCGGTGCCGCCGACGCCGATCCACAGGGTGTTCACGAAGGTGTCGAAGAACGTCGGGGTGAGCACTTCGCCGTAGCGGTCGAAGGACAGGATGTCGGTGGCGTGCGTGCCGAAGATGCCGGGCTTGTAGCCGAGGCTGTAGTAGAACACCACCGCCACCGGGAGCACGAAGAACAGCACCAGCCACGCCCACGCCGGCAGCGCGAGCGCGAAGCCCGGCAGGCGGAGCCTACGCACCCGCGGCGGCCTTCGCCTTGTTCCAGATCTCCACGGTGCGCTCCTGCGCTGCGTTGACCTCGCCGTCGACCATCGTGGCGAGCTGCTCGGGCGTGAAGAACACGAGGTCGAGCATCTCCAGCCCCTCCGACTCGGCCGCGTCCTGGATGCCGGCCGCGCCGGTGTGGTAGCCGATGTAGTCGAGCTCGGCCAGCGCGTTCTCGGGCGTGAGCACGAAGTTGATGAACGCGTGCGCGGCCTCGGGGTGCGGGGCCGACGCGGCGATCGCCCAGTTGTCCATCCACAGCTCGGTGGTCGGCGAGCCCAGCACCCACTGCCACTTGTCGGGGTCCGACGCGTTGAGGATGCCCTGCCGCGCATCGCCGTTCCACGCCTGGATGAGCGCGTGCGTGCCGTTCGGGATCGAGGAGCCGCCAGGGTAGGAGTCGAACGCCGCGATGTGCGGGGCGAGCGTGTTGACGATGAAGTCCTCGGCGCCGTCGATCTCCGCATCGTCGGTCGTGTTCCAGTCGATGCCGTTGGCCCAGTAGTACAGGCCGGTGATCTCGGCCGGGTCGTCGAGCACGCTCGTCTTGCCGCTGGCCTCGTTCTGTGCCGCGTCGAGGAAGTCGCTCCACGTCGTCAGCTCGCGGGTGATGACGGTCTTGTCGTACACGAAGCCGGTCGTGCCCCACGCCTTGCAGATCGTGTATTCGTTCTGCGGGTCCCAGTCGCGCCCGAGGTAGGCGGAGTCCATGGACGAGATGTTCGGGATGAGGTCCTTGTTGAGCTTCAGGAGCAGCCCGTTCTCGACCATCTGCGGCACGAAGATGCCGGTCGGCACGATGATGTCGTAGCCGCCGGTGCCCTTCGCGGCGACGAGCTTCGCGATGAGCTCCTCGTTCGAGGCGAACGAGTCGACCGTGATCTTGGGGCCGAGCTCGGCGGTGAAGGCCTCCAGCACCTCCGGCGCGTCGTAGTCGCCCCACGAGTAGATCGACAGCTGGTCCTCCAGGTCTCCGCCGGTGGCGGTGACCGTCGGCTCGGAGCTGGTCGACGAGCACGCGGCGAGGAAGGCGGCGCCGCCGGCCGCGGCGGCGAGCGCCATGAAGCGCCGGCGCGACAGCTCCTTGGCGATGAGGGGCGCCGCGGCGCGGCTGGCGAGGATGCGGATGGACGGTTGCTCTGCCATGGGTGCCTCTGTTCTCTCGGGTTCAGGCGCCCGTCGCGCGGACGCTGCTCGTGGTGGGCGGTTCGACGTAGCCCGACTCGGCGGCCGCGTCGTCGGCGGGGAACACCTGCACCGACTCGGGTCGCCACGACGCCCACACGGTGTCGCCGACCGCGAGCCGCGGCGAGTCGGGGGTGGGCCTGCGCGACAGCACCGACTGGTCGGAGCCGAGCTGCACCAGGAACTGCATCGTCTCACCGAGATGGGAGAGGCCGATCACGCGCGCCTGCGCGAGGTTCGCGTCGCCGTCGGGGCGCGTCGTGGACAGCTCGACGAACTCGGGCCGCACCGCGGCGCGCGCCGGTGCGCCGGCGGCGATGCCGGTGAGGGCGGATGCCGGGCGCAGCAGCCCGTGCGGGGTGTCGACGCCCGCGGCATCCGCCGTCACCCGGCCGTCGAAGAAGTTCTGCTGCCCCACGAACGCGGCGACGTACGCGGACGCCGGGTGCCCGTAGATCGTGTCGGAGTCGGCGAGCTGCTCGATGCGCCCCTCGCGCATGACCGCGATGCGGTCGCTCATCGACAGCGCCTCGCCCTGGTCGTGCGTGACGAACACGAACGTGATCCCCAGCTGCCCCTGGATGAGCTTGAGCTCCAGCTGCATCTCCTCGCGCAGCTGACGGTCCAGCGCGCCGAGCGGCTCGTCCAGGAGCAGCACCTGCGGCCGGTTCACCAGCGCGCGGGCGAGCGCGACGCGCTGCTGCTGCCCGCCGGAGAGCATCGTGGGCTTGCGGTCGGCGAAGCGCCGCATCTGCACCATGTCGAGGGCGGCGGTCACGCGCTCGCGGATCTCGGCGCGGGGCACGCGCCGCTGCTGCAGTCCGTACGCGACGTTCTCGGCGACGCTCATGTGCGGGAACAGCGCGTACGCCTGGAACACCGTGTTGACGTCGCGCTTGTAGGGCGGCACGCCGAGGACGCTGCGCCCGGACACGCGGATGTCGCCGGCATCCGGCTCTTCGAAGCCCGCGATCATGCGCAGCGTCGTCGTCTTGCCGCACCCCGACGGGCCCAGCAGCGACAGGAACTCGCCGGGCTCGATCGTCAGCGACAGGTCGTCGACCGCGGTCTGGTCGCCGTAGCGCTTCGTGACGCGGGTCAGGACGACGGATCCCGCGGCGGCCGTCGTCGCTGCGGGATCGGGCGAAACCTCGGCAGTCGTCGTCACGGGGGACCTCCGCTCGGGTGCGCTGTCGTGGCGCGTTTCGGCCATTCAACAGGGGCGCGCGCGATCGGGCAAATAACGATTCGGGCGTCCGGACGATCCGTCCGGAACGGAGCGCTGCCCGACACACACGCTCAGCGGCCGGTCTGGACGGCGAGGGGCTGGCAGGCGGGGCACCAGAACACGACGCGCTCGCGCGTCGGATCGGCGCCCAGCGCGGTGGAGCGGATGGACGTGCCGCACCGTCGGCACGGGCGGCCCTGCCGGCGGTACACCCACGTCGTGCGGCCCGGCCGCGGGTCGCCGGTGAACGTGCGGTCCGCGCGGTCGACGTTCGCGCGGATCATGCGCGCCCCCAGCTCGACGAGCGAGAAGGCATCCGTCTCGGTCGCGGGGGTCGCGGGATGGATGCCGCGCACGAAGCACAGCTCGTTGGCGTACTCGTTGCCGAAGCCCGCGACGTTGCGCTGGTCCTGCACCGCGACGTGCACGGGGCGCGGGTCGGCGCCGACGCGACGGGCGGCCTCGGCGGCGTCCCACTCGGCCCCGAGCGGATCGGGCCCGAGGTGGCCGACGATGCGGTCCTCGTCGCGGGTGGGGAGCGCTTCGACCATCGCGAGGTCGAAGCCGACGGCGTCTCTGGGCGCGTCGTCCAGGGCGCTCTCGTCGACGCCGACGATCGCGCGCGCCCTGAAGGCGGGCCGGCGCCAGCTCTCGCCGGGGCGGTAGAGGTCCCAGCGGCCCTCCATCTTGAGGTGCGAGTGCAGCGTGACCTCGCCGACGCGCAGCAGCAGGTGCTTGCCGCACGGCACGACCTCGCGCACCGTCTCGCCGCGAAGGTCCACCGTCGCGCTGCCCGGCACCCGCAGGTCGAACCGGGCGACCTCGGCGCCGGCGAGCACGGCGTTCAGTCGCTTCGCGGTCTGGAAGACGGTGTCGCCCTCAGGCATCCGTGCCCCTCTGCCCGCGGCGGAGCGTGAGGCCCCGCGTCGACTCGACGAAGCCCGCGGCGCGCAGCGCGCGCCCGGCGGCCGTGCCGTAGACGAACGCGCCGTTGACCTGCTCGATCGTGAGCGTGTCGAGCCGGCGCGCGCGGGCGGTGCGCACGAGCTCGGCGGTCGCGGCGGCGAGCACCTCGTCGTCGTCGGAACCGTCGCCCGCGAACGCGAGCGCCGACTTGCCGCCGCGCTCGAGGTACAGCACGAGCGCGCCGTCGACGAGCACCACGAGCCCGCCGGCCTTGCGCCCGGGGCGGTGGGTCACGCCGTCGAGCGCCGGCCAGCCGAGCGCGGCGCCGTACGGGTTCGCCGGGTCGGTCGCGGCGAGCACGACGGCACGGCGCGGCGGCGGGTCGGGCAGGGTCGCGTATTCGCGGAGGCGGTCGATCGTCGCGGATGCCGCGAACTGGGCGGCGCCGAGCCGCTCGACGACGTAGCCGCGGCGGCAGTGCCCTGCGTGCTCGACGCCGGCGAGCACGCGGTACGCCTGGGCGAAGCCGCCGGGGAGCCCCTCGGCCTGCACCGAGCCGCGCGTGACGACGCCGTAGCGGTCGAGCAGCAGGCTCGCCGCGGCGGTGGCGCGCAGCGCCGGGTCGTGCTCGCGCTCGGGCAGCAGCGACCAGCGGCC
>JASGDZ010000189.1:0-17712 GCA_047606835.1 Microbacterium sp.
CCGCGGGGCTGCTGTCGTTCCTGTCGCCGTGCGTGCTGCCGCTCGTGCCGGGCTACCTCGGCTTCATCGGCGGCGCCGTCGCGCCGCGCCCGTCGGCATCCGAACGTCGGAGGATCACGCGGATGTCGGAGGATTCCGCGACATCCCTCCGACGTGCGGACGATGCTCCGACATCCGTGACCGTCGCGGAGCCGGCTGCGCCGCGCGGCCGGCTGCTCGGCGGCGTGCTGCTGTTCGTCGCCGGCTTCACGGTCGTGTTCATGGCGCTCAACGTCTTCGGCGGGGTGCTCGGGCGCTTCCTCATCGAATACCAGGACCTGATCGCGCGCATCATGGGCGTCGTCGTCATCCTGCTCGGCCTCGTCTTCATCGGCGTGTTCGGGTTCGCGCAGCGCACCGCACGCCCGCACGTGCGCAGCGGGCTCGGCCTCGTCGGCGCGCCGCTGCTGGGCCTTGCGATGGGCCTCGGCTGGGCGCCGTGCATCGGCCCGACGCTCAGCGTGATCCTCGGGATGTCGCTGAGCTCCGGCTCCGCCGCGCGCGGCGCGGTGCTGGGCCTCGCGTACTCGCTGGGCCTCGGCATCCCGTTCGTGCTCATCGCCCTCGGGTTCGGGTGGGCGACCCGCTCGGTCGCGTTCCTGCGCCGTCACATCCGCGCGGTGAACCTCGTCGGCGGCGCGCTGCTGGTCGTCCTCGGCGTGCTCATGGTCACCGGGGTGTGGGGTGCGCTCATGTCGCAGCTGCAGGGGGTGTTCGCCGGTGTCCCGCTCCCGCTCTGACAACGACGCAGCGACCACCGATCCGCTGCGGCCGGACGACCACGCCGACAGCCGGGCGGAGGTCGTGCAGCCCGCCCTGGGCCCGGTCGGCTGGCTGCGCTGGGCGTGGCGGCAGCTGACGAGCATGCGCACGGCGCTCGTGCTGCTGCTGCTGCTCGCGATCGTCGCGGTGCCCGGGTCGATCTTCCCGCAGCGCAGCGCCGACCCCAACGGCGTCACCCAATGGCGCACCGAGAACCCCGACCTCTTCCCCGTGCTCGACTGGATCGGGCTGTTCGACGTCTACACGTCGCCGTGGTTCTCGGCGATCTACCTGCTGCTGTTCGTGTCGCTCATCGGCTGCGTCATCCCGCGCACCAAGCACCATCTGAAGGCCCTGCGCGCCCGTCCGCCGCGCACGCCCGCGCGCCTGGGCCGGCTCGACGACCACCGCGAGACCCCCGTCGAGCTCGTGCCGGGACAGGACCCGGATGTCGTCGCCCGCCGCGCGGTCGAGCTCGCCGAGCACGAGCTGAGGCGCAGCGGATACCGGGTCGAGCGATTCGACGACCGCGGCGCGTACTCGGTCTCGGCCGAGCGGGGCTATCTGCGCGAGACGGGCAATCTGCTGTTCCACGTCGCGCTCGTCGGCGTGCTCGTCGCGGTCGGCGTCGGCGGCGGCTTCACCTACACCGGGCAGCGCGTGGTCGTCGAGGGCACGACGTTCGTCAACGACCTGATCGACTACTCGTCGTTCAACCCCGGCCGCTTCGTGAACACCGACGCGCTGCGGGCGTACACCCTGACGCTCGACGCGTTCGACGTCACCTATCAGCCGGCGGGCACGCAGGGCGCCGGCCAGGCCGGCGACTTCGTCGCACACCTGACCACCCAGGTCGCCGGCGGCACGCCGCAGCAGGCCGAGGTGCGCGTCAACCACCCGCTCGGCATCGGCGACGACAGCGTCTATCTCCTCGGCAACGGGTACGCGCCGACGGTGACGATCCGGGATGCCGAGGGCACGATCGTGTTCCACGACGCGGTGCCGTTCCTTCCGCAGGACAGCCAGCTCACGTCGGTGGGCGTGATCAAGGTGCCCGACGGGCTCCCGCAGCAGCTCGGCCTCGTCGGCTTCTTCTACCCCACCGCGAACGAGCTCGACAACGGCGCGCTCACGTCGATCTACCCCGACCTCGTCTACCCCGTGCTGACCTTCAACGTCTTCGCCGGCGACCTCGGCATCGACGGCGGGACCCCGCGCTCGGTGTACGCGCTCGACACGTCGGGGATGACGCAGCTCTCCGGGCGAGGCACCGACGTCGAGGGGATCGAGCTCATGCCCGGCGAGACCGCCGATCTGCCGGACGGCTACGGCACGATCACCTTCGACGACGTGTCGCCGGCCGGCTCCACCGGCTACGAACAGGCGGTGAAGCGCTTCGCCTCGCTGTCGATCCACCACGACGCGGCGGGCCCCTGGGTGCTGGTGTTCGCCGTGCTCGCGGTGCTGGGTCTGCTGCTGGCGCTGTTCGTGCCGCGCCGGCGCATGTGGGTGAAGGCATCCGCCGACGGCCGCGCCGTGGTCCTGGAGTACGCCGGGCTCGCGCGCGGCGAGGACCCGACCCTCGCCGCCGCTGTGGACCAGCTCGCACATCGGCACGGCGCGGCGTTGGAGGCCGAGCTGCGCGAGGCGCTGCAGGAGGGTGGATCGGTCGGGTGGCAGGCATCGACCCCGCGCGTAGACTGAGCGCCATGCAGCACGTCGACGCCGTGACGGGAGCCGGAGCGCTCACGCCCGATGACGTCTCGATCCTGCTCGTGTGGACCGCGATCGCGATCTACGCCCTGGCGTTCGTGGCCTACGCCGTCGACCTCTCCAGGCGCTCCGCGCTCGCCGCCGACGCGCAGGACGTGCGATCCCGCGAGCTCGTCGGGGCCGCGGCGGGCGGAGGCGTCGTCCCGGCGCGGGCGCAGGTCGGCGTCGCGGCGCTCGACTCCGCGCCGGCGCGGCGCCCTCGATACGTGTGGGCGCGCATCGGCACCTCGTTGACCGTGCTCGGGCTCCTCTTCCACACCGGCGCCGACGTGACGCGCGGCATCGCCGCCGGGCGCGTGCCGTGGTCGAACATGTACGAGTTCTCGCTCACCGGCACGATGCTCGTCGTCGCGGTGTACCTCGCCGTGCTCGTGCGATACGACCTGCGCTTCCTCGGCGCGTTCATCACGGGCCTCGCGGTGCTGCTGCTGGGCGGCGCCTCGCTGGCGTTCTACGTCGAGGTCGTGCCGCTCATGGATCCGCTGAAGTCGGTGTGGCTCGTCATCCACGTGTTCGTGGCGTCGCTCGGCACCGCGTTCTTCGCCCTCGCGTTCGGCCTGTCGGTGCTGCAGCTCATGCAGTCGCGCCGCGAGCGCAAGCGCGTGCTCGCGGCGGTGAATGCGGCCCCCGCCGCGACGGCGCGGTCTTCACGGGGCGGCCCGCGGTTCCTGGGCACGCTGCCGAGCGCGGACGCGCTGGAGTCGCTCGCCTACCGCTTCGCGATCATCGGCTTCATCCTGTGGACGTTCACCCTCATCGCGGGCTCCATCTGGGCCCGCGACGCATGGGGCCGCTATTGGGGGTTCGACACGAAGGAGGTCTGGACCTTCGTGATCTGGGTGCTCTACGCCGGCTACATCCACGCGCGCGCGACGCGCGGCTGGCGAGGGACGCGCTCGGCGTGGCTGTCGATCATCGGCTTCGCCGCCGTGATGTTCAACTTCACGATCGTCAACATGTTCTTCAAGGGCCTGCACGTGTACAGCGGCCTGAGCTGAGACGCTCAGCGCGCGGAGAGCAGGTGCGGGCGCGGGCCCTCGAGTCGCGCCACGGCGACCTTCACCTCGACCAGTTCGCGTTCGACAGCGCTGAGCCGCGCTCCGAGGGACTGCTCGACTCCGTCGATGCGGGCGGAGAGTCTGCTGTCAAGTCCGTCGATGCGTTCGCCGAGTTCGGTGCGCAGTCCGTCGATGCGCTCGTCCATGCGGCGCAGGACCCAGGTCAGCCCCACGAACAGGGCGACCACGGTGCTCGCGACCACGCCGACGGAGCTGACGATCACGGCGATGACCTCGATGGACACGAACACCCCTCCATTCTGCCCGTCCGTCCAGGGCTCGCAACGACGCTATGCCGGATCCGATCGGGATCGCGGCCCGTGGGCGCGAACTGTGGACGGGTGCGCCGCTCGCACGCCTGTGCAGGGGCACACGTCGCGAAACGGCAGGGGTTGCTACGCGGTGGCCGGCGCGGCCCGCAGCAGCGCACGGGACGACGTCGTGCGTCGCCGCGCCACGGCGAGCGTCGTCGCGACGAACGCCAGCGCGCTCCAGACCAGCAGGCCGGCGATGCCCGCGACGACGCCGCCCGCGGAGGTGAGCGCCGCGACCATGGCGTGGTAGGCGGGTGCCGTCGGCATGAACTCGGCGGTCGCCGACATGACGCCGGGGGTGGTCGAGACGATGCCGGTCGCGACGGCGAGCACGCCGACGAGCGCGGCGATCCAGCGACCGGCGCCGCCGAACACCGCCACGAGGGCCTGGTTCGCGGCGGCGAACGTCACGCCGGTCAGCACGCACAGAGCCGCGAACGTCCACCACGCGTCCGCGTCGTAGGAGGCGGCGAGCTGCACGACGCCGGCCACGAGCACCCCCTGCACGGCACCGATCGCGGCGGCGGGCCACAGTGCGAGCAGCGCGAGCAGCGCGGACGGGCGACGAGAGGTCAGCGTCCGCCGCGACACCGCCCGCAGGGCGACGTACGATCCGATGCCGCCGAACCACAGGGCGAGCACCGACAGCAGCGGGATCGCCGACGCGGCGAACAGGTCGGTGTCGAGCCCGGTGGCGCGCACCGGGTCGGCGAGCACCGTCGCCAGGTCGGTCGCTCCCTGATCGTCGAGGACGGGAACCGAGTCGGATGCCGTCTGCAACCCTCCGGCGAGGTCGTCGGTGCCGTCGGCGAGCTCCGCGAGCCCGTCGGCGAGGCTCTGCGTCCCGTCGCCGAACTGCGCGATGCCGTCGCTCAGCTGCGCGGCGCCGGAGGAGAGCTTCGTCGCACCGGTCGCGGACTGGTCGAGCCCGCCGGAGATCTCGTCGAGCCCCTGCGCGGCCTCTTCCAGGCCGCTGCGCACGCCCGAGGCGTAGCCGGCGGCGTAGCCGGCGTTCGTCGCGGAGCCCTGCACGTCGCCGGCGAGCTGGCCGAGGGCGGTGCAGACCGCGACCTGCTCGGCCGTCGTCGGCGCGGTGCAGCTGTTCTGCGCCAACAGCGTCTGATACGTCGTGGCCAGCGACTGCGTCGAGGACGCCGCGGCGTTCGCATACCGCACGGTCGTCGCGGCGGCTCCGCCGAGCGTCCCGTCCTTCGTCGAGGTGAGCTGGCTCGAGACCTCATCGGTGCCGTCTGCGAGCTTCCTCAGCCCGCCGGCGAGGCTCTTCGCCCCGCTCGCGAGTCCGTCCGCCCCGTCCGCGAGCTCCGCCGCGCCGTCGGGAAGCTTCGCCGCCCCGTCGGCGGCGTCGTGGGCGCCGTCCGCGAGCTGCTGCGCGCCGTCCGCCGCCTCCCCGAGCCGCTCGCCCAGGGTCGTGAACCCCACGAACACGTTCTCCAGGTAGGTCTTCGACAGCTCCCGGCCGAAGACGGTGGCAGCGGTCTGCGTGATCGTCGCGGTGATGGCGTCGTCGACCACCAGCGCATCGGGCGCGGTCTGCACGTCGATGGTCGCGGCGGTCGCCGTCGCGCCGTCCGCGGTCGACGTCGCCGCCGCGGAGAAGCCCGCGGGGATCGTCACGACCGCGGCGTACGTGCCGTCGGCGAGGCCCGCCGCGGCATCCGAGTCGTTGGAGATCACCCAGTCGAGGTTGCTCGGCTGCTCGTCGGAGCCGGACACGAGCCCGGCCGCGAGCTGGCGGCCGAGCGGCACGAGCTGGTCGTCGATCGTGACGGGATCGTCCTCGTTCACGATCGCGGCGGACATGCCGTCGAGGCGCTCGACCGGGTTGTAGAGCGCGGCCACCAGCACGCCGCCGATGACGACGGGCAGCAGGATCACCCCGATGACCGTCAGCCAGGTGATCGGCCTTCGCGAGCGCGCCCGTTCGATGCGAAGACTCATGCGTCGACTCCTTCTGGGTCGCTGTCGACGGGTGTCGCCGCCGCCGCACCCGGTGCGGCGGACCGCGCCCGCAGTGCGAGCGGCACGACGTCGGGGCGATGCGCGTCGGAGAGGAGCGCGAGGGCGGCGCCCTCGTGCCTGGCCGACACCACGAGGGTGAGCGGAGCGTCGCCTCGGCGGGGCGACCGGACGGCGGCCGCTGCATCCCGCAGCATCGCCGCGAGCTGATCGCGGTCGGCGCCTTCGACCGTGTCGATCCCGTCGATCGCCACGATGCGCGTGCCGTGTGCGAGGGCGCTGCGCACGTCGCCGAGGGGGTCCGGCGAGTCGCTCAGCAGCGCGACGCCGACATGCCGCCGCACCCACGCGCCGCGGCCGGGCTGCAGGTGCCCGCCGACGCGCAGGCGCCCTTCGTCGATCTCCAGGCGCCCCGCGACCGCGAGCACGAAGGCGCGCGCGGCGCGCGGGTCGCCCGTCACGAGCAGCGTGCCGCCGTGGGGCACGCGCAACGTCGCGCCCTCGAACAGCACCACCTGCCCCGTGCCGGCGGAGACGTCTGCCCGCACCGCGACGTCGTCGCCCGCCAGTGCGTGGGAGGCGGCATCCTCCGGCCAGTCGGCGAGGGCCAGCTCGCGCTCGACCGCCTCGCCCTCGATGTCGAAGTGCGGCAGCGCGCGCTCCAGTCGCCGAGGCATCCACCACGCCCGCTCGCCCAGCAGCGCCATGACGGCGGGCACGAGGGTCATGCGCACGAGGAACGCGTCGATCGCGATGCCGGCCGCGAGCCCGAGCGCGATGGGCTTGAGCGACGTGTCGCCCTCCGGCACGAACGCGGCGAACACCGCGAACATGATGACGGCGGCGGCGGCGACGACGCGGGCGGATGCGGAGAAGCCCGACCGCACCGCGTCGATCGCCGTCTCTCGCGGGCTCCGCGCGCCGCCGCGCGCCCGCGCGTGCACGTAGTCCTCGCGCATGCGCGAGACGAGGAACACCTGGTAGTCCATCGCGAGGCCGAAGAGCACGCCCATCAGGATGATCGGCATGAAGCTGATGATGGGCCCGACCCTCGTGACGTGGATGAGGTCGGCGCCCACGCCGTGCACGAACACGGCCGACACGATCCCGAACGCGGCGCCGACCGACAGCAGATAGCCGCCCGCGGCGAGGACGGGCACCCAGACCGAGCGGAACACGATCGCGAGGAGGATGAGCGAGAGGCCGACGACGAAGACCGCGAACGGCAGCAGGGCCGCGCCGAGGCGGTCGGAGATGTCGATCTGCACGGCGGTGAATCCGGTCACCTTCAGGTCGACGCCGTACTCGTCGAGGAGGCGGTCGTGCTGTGCGCGCAGCTCGCGCACGAGGGCCGCCGTCTCTGGGTCGTCGGGCGCCGTCGTCGGCACGAGCTGGACGATGCCGGTGTCGGCGGTCTCGTTCGGCGTCGCGAGGGCGACGGATGCCACGCCGGGCAGCTGCGCGATCTCGTCGCCGAGGTCGCTCATCAGGGTCACCGGGTCGTTCGACGTGACGATCGTCCCGGTCAGGATGATCGGGCCGTTGTAGCCGGGCCCGAAGTGCTCGGCGATGAGGTCGTACGCGACGCGCGTCTCGCTCTCCTTCGGCTGCATTCCGCCGTTGGGCAGCGACAGCGCGAGGCTCGCCGCGGGGACTGCTGCAACGCCCAGCCCGGCGACGACCGCGACGGTGGTGACGACCGGATGCCGCGTCACGAGACCGACCCAGCGCGCGGCGAAGCCGCGCCTGGGTGCAGGCGCCCCGGTCGATGAGCGAGCGGAGCGAGACGAGACGCCCTGAGCCGGCGTGTCGGCATCGAGCTCGTCGCGTTTCGTCTCGCTCGCTTCGCTCGCTCGCTCAACGACCGGAGTGCGGCGTTCGCGTCGTCGCCAGCCGACCACCCGCCCGCCCAGGAAGCCGAGGAACGCCGGAGTGAGGGTGAGCGCGACCGCCACCGCGACCGCCACCGCCACGGCGGCGGCGATGCCCATCGTGGTCAGGAACGGGATGTTCGCGAATGCCAGGCCCACGAGCGCGATGAGCACGGTGACGCCGGCGAACACCACGGCCGAGCCCGCCGTGCCGGTCGCGCGTGCGGCGGACTCCTCGGGGTCGACCCCGGCGCGCACCTGGTCCTGGTGCCGTGCCGCGATGAACAGCGCGTAGTCGATGCCGACGGCGAGCCCGAGCATGATCGCCAGGAGCGGCGTCGTCGCCGAGACCGTCGCGAACGCCGTGGCGACGAAGATGAGCGCGATGGCAAGGCCCACGCCGATGAGGGCGCTCGCCAGCGGGAACCACGCCATGCGCACCGAGCGGAACGTCACGATGAGCACGAACAGCGCGACGAGCACGCCGACCGCCTCGACGAGCGAGAGCGTGGGCATCGACGTCGAGAAGAGGTCGCCGCCGATCGCCACCTGCGAGCCGGCGGGCAGCGCCTCCTCCAATTGCGCCGACGCGTCCTTGAGCGCGGTCTTGGTCTCGGCGGGCACGTCGGTCGACTGGCCGGCGAACTGCAGGCGCACGATGGCGGCGCTGCCGTCCTGCGACACGAGGCCGGCGACGATCTCGTCGTAGGGGTCGGTCACCGCCAGCACGCCGTCGAGCTCCTCCAGGTCGGACACGGTGTCGCCGATCGGCCCGGTGAAGGCGGCGGACTCCACGCTCTGCCCGTCGGGGGCGACGACGATCAGCTGCGCGCTCGTGCCGCTCGCCTGCGGGAACGTGCGGCTCAGCTGATCGAGTCCGGCCTCCGACTCGGTGCCGGGGATCGAGAACGTGTTGTCGGTGCCCTTGGCGAGCAGTGCCACCGCGCCCCCGGCGATGCCGAGCAGCAGGATCCAGGCCATCAGCACCCGCCACGGCCGGCGATACGCCCAGCGCCCCAGCGAGAAGAGGAGAGTGGACACGGATGCCTCCGACGCGACAGATGGACGACTCGGATACACTGATGTATCCGATACGCGAGTGTATCCTAGGGCGTGCCCGGGTGTGCAACCCCCGGGGCGCGTGAGAGAGGGGACGTCATGGCCGACACCGTCGCATCGGCGCCCGCCGTGACGCGAGGGCGGGAGCGCACCCGCGCGCGCCTGCTCGACGCCGCGGCGGAGGTGTTCGCGGAGGTCGGGATGGATGCCGTGTCCGTCGAGGCGATCTGCGAGCGCGCCGGTTTCACCCGTGGCGCCTTCTACTCCAACTTCGCATCCAAGGAGGAGCTGTTCCTCGCGCTCATCACCCAGCTCGCCGGGGCCAAGATGGACCAGGTCGCGGTGCGGGTGCGCGAGCTGACGCCCACGACGATCGAAGACATCCCGGCCGCGGTGCGCCACGTCCTCGGTCATTCCCTCGGCGGCGACGTCGAGCCGCAGCTGATCAGCGAGATGCGCACTCAGGCGCTGCGCGATCCGCGGCTCGGGGAGGCGTTCCTGGCGTGGCAGGCGGTCATGCGGGCTCGGATCGCGCAGATCATCGCGCACGTGCGCGACGCCTACGGCCTGCGGGTGCGGATGCCGGTCGACGACGCCGCGGAGCTGCTGCTCGACGTGTCGGAGGACACGTGCGTGCGCGCCGCGCTGGAGGGATGCTCGCCGGCCGAGGCCAACGAGCGGCTCAACGCGCGGATCGCTCAGCTCGTCGCGCTCTTCGTGGAGCCCGCGCAGGCCTCATGACTCGGGGATGAGCAGCGTGCGCTCGGGATGCGCCCGGCTCAGCGCCGCATCGAGTGTCGCGAGCCGCCCCCGGTGATGGGCGGCGAGCGCGGCGAGGTAGGCGTCGGTGACCTGCCGGTGCCCGGTCACCGCGCGCAGATCGACGTCCGCGTAGGAGAGGTCGTCGGCCCACGGCTCGATGCGCGGGTCGTCGTGCAGCGCACGCAGAATGGCGCCGATCGTCGCGGCGGGCACCCCGACGCGCACCAGATAGCGCGTGAGCGCACCCTCGACGATCGGGCACAGCGCGGCCTCTGCGACACCGGCGAACCAGATGCTGGCGCGATCGAAGTGCACGTGCTCGGTGATCGTCAGCGCGATGAGGGTGTTGGCGTCGAGAAGGTAGCGCGTCACTCGTCGTCCAGCAGGGTTGCGACATCCTCGGCGCTCACCGACTGCCCGATGCTGATGACGGGGAGGCCCGAGCGCGCATCGCGAGAGTACTCGATCTCGACGTCCAGCTGCGCGAGGCCCTGGAGGGTCAGCAGCGCGTGGCAGCGCGCCAGTCGTGCCAGCCACCAGTCGCGGCGGTCGGCGGGGGCCGCGAGCTCGTCGAGCAGTGCGGGGTCGGGCGTCACGCGGCCGACCGGCAGCATCCCGTGGCGCGGGCGCAGCGGCGGGTCGGCGACATCCTTCGTCATGAGCGAGGCCGTGCCCAGCCCGCAGTCGTATTCGAGATCGACCAGCGCGGCGGCGAGGGTCGCGCCCATCGCGAGCCCGATCGACGTGTCCAGGGCGCTCGACACCACCGCGGGAAGACCCGCCTCTGCGACGATCGCGAGGGCTCGGTGCACGCCTCCGAGCGGCTGCGCCTTCACGACGAGGAGGTCGGCGGCGCCGGCGCGGGCCACCGCCAGCGGATCCGACGCCCTGCGCACGCTCTCGTCGGCGGCGATCGGGATGCCCAGGTGCTTCACGCGCCGGCGCAACTCGGCCAGCTCTTCGACGCTCGCGCAGGGCTGCTCGACGTACTCGAGGTCGAACTCGGCGAGGGCGTGCACGGCGTGCTCGGCCTCATCGACGTTCCAGTCGCCGTTCGCGTCCACGCGCACGCGGCCCTCGGGGCCGAGCGCCTCCCGCACGGCGCGCACGCGCGCGACGTCGTCGGCGAGCGCCTGCCCCCGCTCGGCGACCTTCACCTTCGCGGTGCGGCATCCGTCGAAGCGCGCGAGCACGTCCGGCACGGCAGCCGCCGCGACAGCCGGCACCGTCGCGTTCACCGGCACGGCGTCGCGGACGGATGTCGGGGCCTCGCGCCATCCGAAGTCGATCGCCGCCGCGAGCCACGTCGCTGCCTCCGCGTCGTCGTACTCGGCGAAGGGGGAGAACTCGGTCCAGCCGTGCGGGCCGTGAAGCAGCAGAGCCTCGCGCACGGCGATGCCGCGGAACCGGGTCGCCAGCGGCAGCGCCACCACGCGCGCGGTCGCCCGCAGCTGCGCGAGGGTCGGCAACGTCACGCATCCATCATGCCCGCATCGCCGCGGGCCCGCCCCGCGGGGGAGCCTCGTAGGCTGGGCAGATGCTCCTCGACACCCCCGTGCGCCTCGGCGTGCAGATCCAGCCGCAGCACACGCCCTACGCCGACATCCGCGACGCGGTCCTGCGGCTGGAGGAGCTGGGCGTGGACGTCCTCTTCAACTGGGATCACTTCTTCCCGCTCTCCGGCGACCCGGACGGACTGCACTTCGAGTCGTGGACCATGCTCGGCGCATGGGCGGAGCAGACCGAGCGCGTCGAGTTCGGGGCGCTGGTGAACTGCAACGGCTACCGCAACGCGGACCTTCAGGCCGACATGGCCCGCACGATCGACCACATGTCCGCCAAGGGGGGAGAGGGCAGGTTCCTCTTCGGCACCGGCGCCGGGTGGTTCCAGCGCGACTACGACGAGTACGGCTACGAGTTCGGCACCCCCGGCACGCGCCTGGACGCGCTCGCCGACGGACTGCAGCGCATCCAAGCCCGCTGGGCCGTGCTGAACCCGCCGCCCACGCGCCGCATCCCGATCATGATCGGCGGCAAGGGCGAGCAGAAGACGCTGCGGCTCGTCGCCCGCCACGCCGACATCTGGCACAGCTTCGTGGACCCTGAAGACATCGCGCGCAAGGTCGGGGTGATCGAGCGGTGGGGGGAGCAGGACGGCCACGACACGTCGCGCATCGTGATCTCCAACGAGCTGCACGGCCGGGGCCAGGATGTCGCCGACGCCCTCTTCGACGCGGGCACACGGCTGTTCACCCTCGGCTTCCAGGTCGGCCGGCACGATCTCGACGTCGTGCGCTCCTGGCTGCGCTGGCGCGACGCGAAGAACGGCTCCGCATCGTGAGCGTCTCGGAGCTGTTCGACGGTGCGCAGTGGCATGCCGCGCCCGGCTCCGAGGAGTACACCGACATCACCGCGCACGTCTCCAAGGACGGCCGCATCGCGCGCATCGCCTTCGACCGACCCGAGGTGCGCAACGCCTTCCGGCCGCGCACCGTCGACGAGCTGTACCGCGCGCTCGACCTGATGCGGCAGGACCCGCGCGTCGGCGTCGTGCTGCTGACAGGGAACGGCCCGAGCCCGAAGGACGGCGGCTGGGCGTTCTGCTCGGGCGGCGACCAGCGCATCCGCGGCCGCTCCGGCTACGAGTACGAGGACCACCGGTGGTCGAGTGCCCGCGGCGAAGCCGCGGGTGTATCGAGACCGGGCGACGGTCCAGACGCGCCGGCTGCGGCATCCCTCGGTCGCCTGCACATCCTCGAGGTGCAGCGGCTCATCCGGTTCATGCCGAAGGTCGTCATCGCCGTGGTGCCCGGCTGGGCGGCCGGCGGCGGGCACTCGCTGCACGTCGTGTGCGACCTGACGATCGCGTCGGCCGAGCACGGCCGGTTCAAGCAGACGGATGCCGACGTCGGGTCCTTCGACGCCGGCTACGGCTCGGCGTACTTCGCGCGGCAGATCGGGCAGAAGCTCGCCCGCGAGGTCTTCTTCCTCGCCGAGGAGTACTCCGCCAAGCGCGCGCACGAGATGGGCGCGGTGAACCGCGTCGTGCCGCACGCCGACCTCGAGCGCGAGGCGATCGCGATGGCGCGCACGATCCTCACGAAGTCTCCCACCGCCATCCGGATGCTGAAGTTCGCCTTCAACGCCGTCGACGACGGCCTCGTCGGCCAGCAGGTGTTCGCCGGCGAGGCGACCCGGCTCGCCTACGGCACCGACGAGGCCGTGGAGGGCCGAGACTCGTTCCTGCACAAGCGCGATCCCGACTGGTCGCCCTACCCCTGGCACTATTGACGAGTGGCAGGAACACCTCGCAAGCACCGCAAGCGCCCTGTGGCGAAGAAGCAGCCGCCGCGCGGCAACCCGCAGAAGGCGCACGCGTCGCGCGACCCGCGCGCGGTCGCCAAGGCGACGTTCGGCGACTGGGTGGGCGCCGCGCGCCTGCGCACCCTGCCGCTCGCGGTGACCCCCGTGCTCATCGGCACGGGCGCCGCGCGCATCGTCGACGACCGCTTCCACTGGGTGCTCGCGCTGGCGTGCCTGGTCGTCACGGTGGCGCTGCAGATCGGCGTGAACTTCGCGAACGACTACAGCGACGGCGTGCGCGGCACGGACGACGTGCGCACCGGCCCCGCCCGCCTCACCGCGTCGCGCAAGGCGAAGCCCCGCGCCGTGCTGGCCGTCGCGCTCGTCTTCTTCGCGATCGCCGCCGTTGCCGGCCTCGCCGTCACGATCCGCACGCAGCAGTGGTGGTTCCTCGCGGTCGGTGCCGCCAGCATCCTCGCCGCATGGTCCTACACCGGCGGCAAGCGGCCGTACGGCTACTACGGCCTCGGCGAGCTGTTCGTGTTCGTGTTCTTCGGGCTCGTCGCCACGCTCGGCACGACCTGGGTGCAGGTGCAGGCGCTGCCGCAGGAGGCCTGGTTCGGCGCCGTCGGTGCGGGGCTGCTCGCGTGCGCCGTGCTGCTGGCGAACAACCTGCGCGACATCCCGCAGGACCGCGCCGCCGGAAAGCGCACGCTGTCGGTGCTCATCGGACGACGTGCGACGCAGGTGCTCTTCACCGTGTTCGTGCTCGTCGCGTTCGCGATCGCCGCGTACCTCGCGCTGTTCTACCCGGTCGCGTGGCTGTCGCTGCTGGCCCTCCTCGCGGGGCTTCCGGCGATCCTCATCGTGTGGACGTATCGCGAGGCGCGCGAGCTGGTCACCGCGCTCGCGCTCACGTCCCTGACGTCGATCGCCTACGGCGCGTTCCTGTGCTGGGCGTTCGTCGGCTGAGCCGGATCCGCCGCCTCAGAGGCCGCCGCGCTCGTCGGGCTCGGGGTCGTCGCCTGACGTCTGGGCGTCCTCGATCTCCTCGTCCGACGCGGCGGCCCTGCGGGCGGCGCGGCGCGCCGCGAGGTCGGCGGAGATGCGATCGAGCGGCCGGCGCAGGAACAGCATCGACAGGCTGAGGCCGATGAGCGCCGCGAAGATCGCGGCGAGCCAGTAGAACTGGCGGAAGATCGGAAGCAGCATCAGGAGGCCGAACGGCACCAGGAACGCCAGCAGTCGCAGCACCGAGTAGACGAGCGCCGGGGGAAGCTTCACCGTTCCATCCTAGGTTCCGGTTCGGCCACGACCCCGGTCCGCCCGCAGGCGCCGAAGCTAGGATGGAGGCGTGGCTCGGCTGCTGCTCGTCCTGGTCCCGCTGGCGATCGCCTTCTGGGTCTACAGCATCGTGGACTGCGCGATGTTGCCGCCGACGCGCCACCGCGGCGTGAGCAAACCGGCGTGGATGCTCATCGTCATCCTCCTGCCCATCCTCGGCGGCGCGCTGTGGTTCGTGGTCGGCCGTGGTCGCACGGCGGACGCCCCCGCGCTGCGCGCGCCGGACGACGACCCCGCGTTCCTCCAGCAGCTCGGCAGCCAGGGCGACCAGGACGAGCGCATCCGCCGTCTCGAGGAGGAGCTCGCGCAGCTCGACGCCGAGGACGACGACCCGAAGTGGAACCCGCCGTCGCGCGCCTCGGACGACAGCGCCCCCGGCGGCGCCGCGGGCTCTGCGACCGGCGACCCGCGCCCCGGCGACGCCGACGGCGACGACCTGCACGGTCAGCGCGGAGCGCTCGGCTGACGTGGACGGGGCAGGCGACGAGCGCGCGCTCGCCTCAGCGGCGACGGATGCCGCGGCGGCGCTGCTGCGCGAGCTCACCCGTCTCGGCGTCCGAGACATCGTCCTGAGCCCCGGCTCGCGCTCGCAGTCGCTCGCGCTCGTCGCGGTGGCGTTGGAGCGCGCGGGGGCGGTGCGCCTGCACGTGCGGATCGACGAGCGGGTCGCCGGCTACACGGCACTGGGGCTCGCACGCGAGACCCGCACGCCGGCCGCGGTGATCTGCACGTCGGGCACCGCAGCGGCGAACCTGTTGCCCGCCGCGCTGGAGGCGCACCACGCCGGCATCCCGCTGCTGCTGCTCACCGCCGACCGGCCGCCCGAGCTGCGCGGCGTGGGGGCGAATCAGACCACCCGCCAGCCCGGCATGTTCGCCCCGAACGTGCGCTTCGAGATCGACGTGCCGGTGCCGGAGGAGACCGACGACGACGGCGCCGGCGAGGCCGCCGCGATGCTCCGCGGCCTCGCCGGCGAGGCGTATGCGGCCGCGCTCGGGGCGGGCACGCGCTCGCCCGGTCCCGTGCACCTGAACCTCCCGTTCCGCGACCCGCTCGCCGGCGACCCGCCGTCGTGGTTCGCCGCGGCGCTCGCCGAGCCGGCGGCGCCGGTCGAGCCCGCGGAGCCGGTCGAGGACGAGGCCGCCGACGGCCTCGTCGAGTCGGGAGCGCTGTACCAGGGCGGCGGCGGCATCGGCACGTCGGATGTCGCGGCCGAGCCCGACGGCGAGCCGCACGTGCTCGTGCGGGGCCCGCGCACGATCGTCGTGGCGGGGGCGGATGCCGGCGCGGCGGCCGAGCTCGTCGCGCACGAGGGCGGCTGGCCTCTCGTCGCCGAGATCGTCAGCGGCGCGCGGTTCGGCCGCAACGTCGTGCGCTCCTATCGCGCCGTGCTCGCCGACCCCGCCCTCGGCGGTCGCGTCGAGCGCGCCGTCGTGTTCGGGCACCCGACCCTGAGCCGCGAGACCGTGCGGCTGCTCTCCGAGCCGGACGTCGAGGTGATCGCGGTGCGCGGACCGGGGGAGCCGCTCGGCCTCAACGGCGCCACGATCGCCGTCGACGCGGTCGCGGTGGCCACCGGCGACGCCGACCGCGAGTGGCTCGGGGCGTGGCTGCGTGCCGGGCACGCGGCATCCGTCGATCTCGACCCGCCCGCCCCCGACCTCGACGGGCTGTCCTCGACCGTGCCGCACGACCGGCTGGAGGCGGTCGCAGCCGAGTTCGCGGCCGTGCGGCGCCCGCTCGACCGAGGCGCGCTCGTCGACGCCGTGTGGCGCGCGACGTGGCCGCATGACCGGCTCGTGTTCGGCTCGTCGCGTCTCGTGCGCGTCGCCGACGACGTGCTGCCGGGCAAGAAGGTGCCGGTGCACGCCAACCGTGGTCTCGCCGGAATCGACGGGACGATCGCGACGGCGACCGGCATCGCCCTGGCCAGCCAGGCCGGCGGGCGGGCGGGGGTGACGCGAGTGGTCCTGGGGGATCTGGCCTTCCTGCACGACGTCGGCGCGCTGCTGCTGCCTCCCGGAGAGGAGGAGCCGCGCATCCAGCTGATCGTCGGCAACGACGGCGGCGGCACGATCTTCGACACGCTCGAGGTCGCCGCCCTCGCGGCCGCCGCCGATCGCGACCGCGTGCTGTACACGCCGCACCACGTGCGCCTGGAGGAGCTCGCGACGGCGTACGGCTGGGAGTACACGCGCGTGACGACGCGGTCGGCGCTCGACCAGGTGCTCGTCGCGCCCGTCGGGGGGCGGCAGCTGATCGAGGTCCCGCTCACACGCTGAACGGCGATGTCGGTCATGATGGGCTCATGACCGCGAAGAGCCAGAGGCACTGGAACGGCGACGTCGGCAAGCTGCTGCGCGTGAAGGGAGGGTTCCGGCTCGACAAGGTCGACCCCGACGCGACGCCCGGGTACGGTCGCAACAAGAAGCACGCGGCCGACGACCTCGTCGCCGGAGCCGCAGAGCTCGACGGTCTGCAGGAGCAGCTGTATGCGTGCAGTCGCGCGGGTCAGTCCGACGCGCGGGTGCTGCTCGTGCTGCAGGCGATGGACACCGCGGGAAAGGGCGGCATCATCCGCCACGTCGTCGGCTCGGTGGATCCGCAGGGCGTCGCGCTCGCCGCGTTCAAGAAGCCCACGCCCGAAGAGCTCGAGCACGACTTCCTGTGGCGCATCGAGAAGCGCGCACCCGGTCCCGGGTACATCGGCGTCTTCGACCGCTCGCACTACGAGGACGTGCTCGTCGCACGCGTGCGCGGGCTCGCTCCGGCGGCGGAGATCGAGCGGCGGTACGGGGCGATCAACGACTTCGAGAAGCGGCTGACGGATGCCGGCACGCGCATCGTGAAGGTCATGCTGCACATCTCCTCCGACGAGCAGCGCGACCGGCTGGCGGATCGCCTGGCCCGCCAGGACAAGCACTGGAAGTACAACCCCGGCGACATCGCCGAGCGCGAGCTGTGGGCCGACTACATGGACGCGTACCAGGTCGCGCTCGACCGCACCTCGAGCGACTGGGCGCCGTGGCACGTCGTGCCCGCGAACCGCAAGTGGTACGCGCGCCTGGCGGTGCAGGACCTGCTGCTCCAAGCCCTCGAGGACATCGGTCCGAAGTGGCCGAAGGCGACGTTCGACGTCGCCGCGGAGCGGCGGCGGCTCGCCGCGACCTGAGCGGCTCGCCGCGACCTGACTCAGGCGAGCGCGTCGACGACGGGGCGGAACTTCACCCGCGTCTCCAGCAGCTCGGCCTCCGGGTCGCTGCCTGCGACGATGCCCGCACCCGCGTGCGCGACGACCGGAAGCGCTGCGCGCACCGCGTCGAAACCGAACTGCGCGCAGCGCAGTGCGATCGCCCACTCTCCGTCGCCTCGCGCGTCGATCCAGCCGACCGGGCCGGCGTAGCGGCCGCGGTCGAACGGCTCCAGGCGGCGGATGACGTCGATCGCCCG
>JASGDZ010000190.1:0-2717 GCA_047606835.1 Microbacterium sp.
CCGAAGGCCAAGCTCGTGGCGTCCGGCGAGGCTCTTGTCGTGCCCTTGCCGACGGCGGGGGGCGAGGCGGTGGCGGATGCCGACCTCATCGCGTGGGTCGGGCAGCTGCTCGACCAGCTCTGGCCCGAGCCCGCGGCGGCTGCGCAGACCCCCGGTACCGTGATTGTGGAATGATACGGCCGCTTAACTGTAGAGCGGCAGAACGGCGTAGAATGAGCGCATGTCAGCTGAGTTCCACGGTTATGTCGGCGTCCAGCGGCGCGGCGTCATAGCGTTGCCAGCCGCACTCCGTCAGCGGCTGCGGCTCGACGAGCCGGGGGCTCAGCTTGAGATCACCGAGCGTCCGGATGGCGTGGTCGAACTGCGCCCCTCGTTGCCGGTGCCCGCCGATCAGGCGTGGTTCTGGACGCAACGGTGGCAGCAGCGTGAACGCGAGGTCGATGAGGACGTCGCCGCCGGTCGCATCACCGTTTTCGCCAGTGGGGATGACTTCCTCGCTCATGTTGACGCGATCGACCCGGAGCAGTGAAGTTCGAGGTCACGCCGAGTTTCGACAAGGATGTGCGGCGACTGAGGCCGGAGCATCTCGCCGAGTTCCGGAAGGTGCTTCGGGAGAGGTTCATCCCCGCGTGCGATGCCCACGCCGCCGACCCGGCGGCTGTGTGGCCAGCGTCCCTACGAGTGAAATCGGTACGTTCGGCGCCGGGGGTGCTGGAGATGACGTGGTCGTTCGCCTCCCCGGACGGGCGGGCGACCTTCGAGCTGCTGACCGTTGACGGCGAGTTGCGCGTGCGCTGGCGCCGGGTGGGCGACCACGACGTCTTTCGCAACCCCTGAGACCCGTCTCACTTGTGCACAGTCGGGCGGCGGGGAGTCCTCACCCGCCGCGCCGGATGACCGCGGCCGCAAACCCTAGCCTGACGATGTGACCCAGACCGACCATCGCATCCGTGCGGATGTCGTGGCCGATCGCCGCGCGGCGGTCGTCCGCGCGATCGCGGTGACCCACGTCGGTGTCCAGATCGCGACCCGCACGGTCTTCATGCCCGACGCGTGGCCACTGCGCATCGAAGTGTATGCCCCCGACGGCATACGCCGCGCCGGCGCCCCTCGGCCGTATGACCTCGCGTGGCCCGCGTGCTTCGCGGGCGACCTGACCGCCCTAACCACGCGCAAATCCGTCACGACACGCCGACGGCCCCGGCGTGTTGCGACGGATGAAGCCCGGGGCTGGGCCATGGCAGGATCGATGGATGAGGGTCACCACGACCACGCTGGAGCTGCACGGGGCGCCCGTGGAGCCCCGGCCACTGCCCGACGGCGTGCGCGTGGACCGCGCCGTCGACGTGTCGCCGGAGTATGCGCGGTTCCTGTACGGCCTCGTCGGCGGCCCCTGGCACTGGACGGATCGGCTGGGGTGGACGAGACAGCAGTGGGCCGACGAGCTCGCCGTGCCCGGCACGGAGTTCTGGATCCTCTACGGCAAGGGCGTCCCGCTCGGCTACATCCATCTCCAGCCGCAGCCGACCGAACACGGCACCGACGTGGAGGTCCGGTACTTCGGGCTCGTCGAGCAGGCCATCGGCCGCGGCCTCGGCGGGCGTCTGCTCGAACACGGCGTCGCGGCGGCGTGGACGCTCGCCGGCCGCGCGGGTCTCGCCGCCGTCGCGCGGGTGTGGGTGCACACGTGCACCCTCGACGGCCCGGCCGCGCTCGCCAACTACCGCGCGCGCGGCTTCGTCGTCGTCGGCACGGAGGATGCCGAGGTCGACGTCGCTGATCAGCCGCTCGGGGCATGGGCCTCGACCGGCGGCCCGGAGGGCTGAGCGCGGCGGGGCTCTCGGCATCCGATGCGGGGGAGCTGCGGGGGCTGCGCAAATCCGTCGCAACACGCCGGCGGCTGCGGCGTGTTGCGACGGATGAAGCGCGGGGGCTCGGCCCCAAGGGTTGCAGAGCGCCCCGCGTGGCGTCATGGTGGGCTCATGCTGTTCGAGCACCTCGGGGCGCAGCCCCGCATCCACCCCGAGGCCGTCGTCGCGCCGACGGCCGTGATCTCGGGCGATGTCGAGATCGGCGAGGGATGCCAGGTGCTCCACGGCGCGGTCATCACCTCCGAGCGCGGCCCGATCACGCTCGGTGCGAACGTGATCGTGATGGAGAACGCGCTGATCCGGGCGACGGCGACCAACCCGGTGCACATCGGCGACCACGTGCTCGTCGGTCCCATGTCGAGCGTGTCGGGCGCGACGGTCGGCGACGAGGTGTTCCTCGCGACCGGCACGCGCGTCTTCAACGGCGCACGCATCGGCGAGCGCTGCGAGGTGCGGATCAACGCCGTTGTGCACCTGCGCGCCACGCTCCCACCCGGAACCGTCGTGCCGATCGGATGGGTCGCCGTCGGTGACCCGCTGCAGGTCCTGCCCCCCGAGGCGCACGATGACATCTGGCAGGCGCAGCGCGAGCTGGACTTCCCCGGCTATGTGTTCGGGCTGGACCGCGCGACACCCGATCTCATGGTGCAGCTCACCGAGCGCTACGGGCGCAGCCTGTCGCGGCACGCCGACGATCGGCGCGTGGACTGAGCCACCCGCCTGTTCGCGGCGCTCAGCCGGTGTTCTGCAGCCCCGCGGCGACGCCGCTCACCGTCAGCAGCAGCAGCCGCTGCAAAGCGGGGTCGGCCGGAGCGCCGTCGGGCGCCTCCCGCAGTGCCCGAAGCG
>JASGDZ010000191.1:0-6523 GCA_047606835.1 Microbacterium sp.
CTCACCGTGGAAACCGCGGGCGGGCGGCCGGAGCGGGTCGGCATCGCGAACGACGCCGAGGCGGTGGAGTTCACGTGGGGGGCGGATGCCGTCTCCTCCGCGTTCGGGGAGTGGCTCGCATCCGAGGCGCCCAAGGTGATGCACGACGCGAAGCCGCAGGTCAAGGCGCTCCGGCGCGCGGGCGCGGCGGTCGGGGGTCTGACCTTCGACACGCTGCTGGCCGGGTGGCTGCTGCGTCCGAGCCTTCCCGACCGCACGCTCGCCGACCTCGTCGACCGCTGCCTCGACGAGAAGCTCCCCGAGGCCGATCCGTCTCAGCTCGTGCCCGAGACCGAGGGCGCCACCCCCGGCCAGGTGTCGTGGTTCGTGCTGCGGGTCGCCGAGGCTCTGCGCGCCGAGCTGACCGACGGCGTCGCTGCGGTGCTGCGCGACATCGAGCTGCCGACGCTGTTCGCCCTCGCCGACATGGAGCTCGCCGGCGTCGCCGTGTCGCACACGAAGCTGGCGGGCTTCTCCGCCGAACTGGGCGAGCGCGTCGACGCTCTGGCACAGGAGGCGTATGCGGCCATCGGCCGCCAGGTGAACCTCGGGTCGCCGAAGCAGCTCCAGGAGGTGCTCTTCGAAGACCTGCAGCTGCCCAAGACCCGCAAGACGAAGACCGGCTACTCGACGGATGCGGCTGTGCTCGCGGATCTGCAGGACACCCACCCGCATCCGTTCCTCGACCTGCTGCTGCAGCACCGCGAGGCCACGAAGCTGCGGCAGATCATCGAGTCTCTCGACACGGCGATCGGCAAGGGCGGTTCGACGCCCGACGACGGCCGCATCCACACGACGTATGTGCAGACGGGCAGTCAGACCGGGCGCCTGTCGAGCACCGACCCGAACCTGCAGAACATCCCGGTGCGCACGGAGGAGAGCCGCCGCATCCGCTCGGCCTTCGAGGTCGGCGAGGGGTACGAGTGCCTGCTGACGGCGGACTATTCGCAGATCGAGATGCGCATCATGGCGCACCTGTCCGAAGACCCCGGCCTCATCGAGGCGTTCAACTCCGGCGAGGACACGCACCGGTTCGTCGGGGCCCGCGTGTTCGGCGTCGCCCCGGAGGACGTCGACGCGAGCATGCGCACCAAGGTGAAGGCCATGTCGTACGGCCTCGTCTACGGGCTGAGCGCCTTCGGGCTGTCCAAGCAGCTGCGCATCGACCAGGCGGAGGCCAAGCAGCTGATGGCCGAGTACTTCCTGCGGTTCGGCGCGGTGCGCGACTACCTGCGTTCGTCGGTCGAACAGGCCCGCATCGACGGCTACACCGAGACCATCTTCGGCCGTCGGCGTCCGTTTCCCGACCTCACCAGCCCCAACCGGGTGCTGCGCGAGAACGCGGAGCGCGCGGCGCTCAACGCGCCGATCCAGGGCAGCGCCGCCGACATCATGAAGATCGCGCTGTTTCGCATCCACGACGCGCTGCGGGGTGCCGGCCTGTCGTCGCGCGTGCTGCTGCAGATCCACGACGAGCTCGTCGTCGAGGTCGCGCCGGGGGAGTGGGATGCCGCCTCCCGCCTGGTGCGCGCCGAGATGGCCGGTGCTGCCACGCTCTCGGTGCCTCTCGACGTGCAGCTCGGCCGCGGCGCCGACTGGAACGAGGCGGGTCACTGAACCGGTTTGGCGCCGGTCGCGCCGGTGCCTAGGCTCAAAGGATGAGCAAAGCTCTCCGTACCCCCACCGCGATCGACGCCCTGGCGGACGCCTGGGTCGACACCGCCGTCGCCCTCGAGCCCACGTTCGGCACCTACATCGGTCGCACCGAGTCGAACGACCGGTTCGGCGACCACTCTCCGGCGGGCGCGGAACGCGTCGCGCACGAGGTGCGTCGCGTGCTCGACGAGTTGAGATCCCTCGAGCCGGTCGACGACGTCGACCTCGTCACGAAAGACGCGCTGACTCGCGACCTCGAGCTCGATCTCGAGCTGCACGACGCGAAGTGGCACCTTCGCGATCTCAACGTCATCGCCTCGCCGGCGCAGAACATCCGCGCCGTGTTCGACCTCATGCCGACCGACTCCGTCGACGACTGGTCGGTCGTCGCGAAGCGGCTCGCTGCCGTCCCTGCGGCCATCGGCGGCTATGTCGAGACGCTTCGCGAGGGGATCCGCCAGGGGGTCGTGCCCGCGCGGCGCCAGGTGGTCGAGGTCGTCACCCAGATCGCGCGATACACCGACGACGCAGGCTTCTTCGCGTCGTTCGCCGCCGAAGCGGCGCCGAGCGAGGGGCAGCTGCCGGCATCCCTCGCCCGCGAGCTGTCCGACGCGTCCGGCGCCGCGCGGGTCGCCTACGACCGGCTCGCCGCGTTCCTGCGCGACGAGCTCGCCCCGGTTGCGGCGGAGAAGGACGCCGTCGGCCGCGAGCTCTACGCGCTGCAGTCCCGCCGCTTCCTCGGCGCCGCGGTGGACCTCGACGAGACCTACCAGTGGGGCATCGAGGAGCTTGCCCGCATGGTGGCCGAGCAGGGTGCCATCGCGAACGCGATCAAGCCCGGTGCATCCGTCGAGGAGGCCGTCGCCTTCCTCGAGTCCGATCCGGCCTCGAAGCTGCACGGCACCGACGCGTTGCGGCAATGGATGCAGGCCACCAGCGACCGCGCGATCGAAGAGCTCGGAAGGACGCACTTCGACATCGCCGAGCCGATCCGCCGGCTGGAGTGCCTGATCGCGCCGACGAAGGAGGGCGGCATCTACTACACCGGCCCGACGGACGACTTCTCGCGGCCGGGTCGGATGTGGTGGTCGGTTCCCGAGGGCGTGACGGAGTTCGACACGTGGCGCGAGCTCACGACCGTGTACCACGAGGGCGTGCCGGGGCACCATCTGCAGATCGCGCAGGCGGTGTACAACCGCGCCGAGCTGAACTCGTGGCGGCGGCTGATGTCCGGCGTCTCGGGGCACCTGGAGGGGTGGGCGCTGTACGCGGAGCGACTGATGGACGAGCTCGGCTACCTGTCCACTCCGGCCGACCGTCTCGGCATGCTCGACGGGCAGCGGATGCGCGCCGCGCGCGTCGTGCTCGACATCGGTGTGCACCTGGAGAAGCCCCGTCCAGACGGCGAGGGCACGTGGGATGCCGACTACGCCCTCGCCTTCATGCTGCGCAACGTCAACATGCCCGACGAGTTCGTGCGCTTCGAGGTCAACCGCTACCTCGGCTGGCCCGGCCAGGCGCCGTCGTACAAGGTCGGCCAGCGCATCTGGGAGCAGGTGCGCGACGACTACCGGGCGCGCAAGGGCGCCGCCTTCGACATCAAGGAGTTCCACCGCAGGGCGCTCGACCTCGGCAGCGTCGGCCTCGACACGCTCCGGATGGCGGTCGGCCGGCTGTAGCCCGGCATCGCGGGAATGCCGCTGCACCGCCCGATGTTCCATTCAGGAGCATAAGAATGGGGTTCAGATGGCCAGTGCGGACCAGCTTCAGTTCGGTCTCGACACCTTCGGCGATGTCACGGTGGATGCGGCCGGCCAGCCTGTGGCGTCGGCACAGACGATCCGCGACATCGTCGAGCAGGCGGCGCTTGCCGACGCCGTCGGGATCGACGCGTTCGGGGTGGGGGAGCACCACCGCCAGGAGTTCGCGGTGTCGAGCCCTGAGATGGTGCTCGCGGCTGTCGCATCGCGCAGCGAGCGGGTCCGGCTGGGCACGGCGGTCACGGTGCTCTCGTCCGACGACCCGGTGCGCCTGTACGAGCGGTTCGCGACTCTCGACGCGCTCTCGGGCGGCCGAGCCGAGATCACGCTCGGCCGCGGCTCGTTCGTCGAGTCGTTCCCGCTGTTCGGCTACGACCTGCGCGACTACGAGGTGCTGTTCGAGGAGAAGCTCGAGCTGTTCCGCCTGCTGACGCGGGAGCAGCCGGTCACGTGGCAGGGCCGCACGCGCGCCGCGCTCGACGGCGCGGACGTGTTCCCGAAGACCGAGCACGGCTTCCCGGTGTGGGTCGGCGTGGGCGGCAGCCCCGAATCCGTCGTACGCGCCGCACGCCACGGTTTCGGCCTCATGCTCGCGATCATCGGCGGGTCGGCCGCGCGGTTCCGCCCTTTCGTCGACCTCTTCCACCGTTCCCTGGAGTCCTTCGGCCACGGCCCCCGGCCGGTGGGCGTCCACTCTCCGGGGCACATCGCGGAGACCGACGAGCAGGCGTGGGACGAGCTGTATCCCGCGATCGGGTCGCTGCGCGACACGATCGGCAGGGAACGGGGCTGGCCGCCGTACAGCCGGCAGCAGTTCCAGCACGAGCTCGGGCCCGAGGGTGCGGTCTACGCGGGCTCGCCCGAGACCGTCGCCCGCAAGATCGCCGGAACGGTGCGCTCGCTCGGGCTCGACCGCTTCTCCCTGAAGTACGCGAACGGCACGCTGTCGCATGACCGGATGATGCGCTCGATCGAGCTGTACGGCACGCAGGTCGTGCCGCGCGTGCGCGAGCTGCTGGGCGCTCGTTGAGCGAGCCGCAGGCGAGACGAAACGCCCCGAGCGTCCGCTCGTTGAGCGAGCCACAGGCGAGACGAAACGCCCCGAGCCGACCGTCATAGGCTGAGCCCGTGGCATCCGTTCGCTTCGTCGCCATCGGCGACTCGTTCACCGAGGGCGTCGGCGACGACCTGCCGGACGGCCGCACGCGCGGCTGGGCCGACCTCGTCGCGCAGGGCTGGGCGGATGCCTCGGGCGAGCCCGTCGAGTACGCCAACCTCGCGATCCGTGGGAAGCTCATCCGGCCCATCATCGACGAGCAGCTCGAGCCGGCGCTCGCCCTGCGACCGACGCATCTGTCGTTCAACGGCGGCGGCAACGACATCCTGCGCCCGCGCACGTCGGTGCAGTCGGTGGCGGATGCCTTCTCCGTCGTGCTGAGACGCTGCGACGAGGAGGGCGTGCGGCTGATCCTGCTGTCCGGGGCGAATCCGTCGGCGCAGCTGCCCCTCGGGCGGCTCGTCCAGCGCCGCGGGGATCTGCTCTCGGCGGCGGTCGTGGCGCGTCTGGAGGGGCGACCGGATGTCGTGCGCGCCCTGAACTGGCCCGACGGCGAGCTCGGCAGGGCGCCGTACTGGTCGCAGGACCGGCTCCACATGAACAGCCGCGGTCACCACCGGGTCGCGGCCCGGGTGCTCACCGCGCTCGGTCACGAGCCGCCCGCTGCGTGGTGGTCGCTGCCGGCGATCCCGGATGCCGCCCCGGCCCGCGGCCTCGCCTACTATCGGGAGCACGTCGGGCCGTGGGTGCGTCGGCGACTCACCGGCACGTCGTCCGGCGACGGGCGCGAGCCGAAGCACCCGGGATGGGTGACGGTCGAGCCGGCCCGCTCCTGACGGTGGCCTCAGCAGCCGGGGCCGTCGGGGTTCTCCAGGCAGGTCTTGTCGACGAGGGCGGTGTTCGCCTCGACCACCCGCACGCGATAGCCCGACGAGGTCGCCTCGACGTAGCCGGGAACAGGTCTGAAGCCGTTGCCGAAGTCGACGCTCGCGCTGTAGAGCACCGTGACGGCGACGTCGTACGCGCCGCGCTCGCGGTACACATGGCTGGTGGCCGTCGGCGTGAAGTCCGCCTGACCGAGTGCCGCCCATGTCGCCCCTCCGGTCGACGTGGTGCTCGACGTGCCGTCGCCGTACGCGAAGCGGAAGCCGCTCGGTGCGAACCGCACCACGACGTCGTAGTCGAAGAGGGTCCCGGAGATGCGCTGATCGGATGCCGCCGCCACGAGATTCGCCGGCATGCCCGCGATCGCGGCGCCGTCCGGTTCGCCCTTCAGACTCGGGCGTGCGGGCACGAAGCTCGCGAGGTCGTCGAGCGTGACGTCGGGGAGAACACCGACATCGTAGCTGTCACGGCACAGGGGAGTGATGCACTCGCGGCTCGACTCCTCCACGGAATCGTCCCCGTCCCCGCCGTCGCCCGACTTCGGTCTCGACGAGGATCCGGGGGTGGTCTGCGTGCCGCTGATGTCGATTTGGGAGCCTGAATTCGATACCTCGCATGTAGTGGTCCACCCGGCTGAGCCTTGACATCCGCCGCCGCCAGCACCAGTCGCCGAAAGAAGCACCATGCTCGCTATCGTGAGTGTGATTAGCACGAGGGCTCACCTTCTCGGCCATCTATCGATGAAATGGCCATCCCCGTCGACGTCGAGGACGATGGGGTCGTGGTCACGAGAAGGCTCTGTATGTCAACTCGATGTTCATCGACCACCGAGGCTCCGGTTGAATCCACGACATCCACCCCGGCCACGTCCAGGCAAATGGCGAGCTGAGTCGTCCAGTCGGACGAATCGAATGTCTGTCCTTCAAGGAGCGCCACGGCAGATTCACCCGACACGACCCAGCCGTCGGCATGCATCTCGGACAACGTCTTCCGCTCGTTGGTGTTCACGATGCCGGTCGTCAGCGCGAACACAGGCTCGAACGTCGCCGGATCGCTCAAGTCGACCTCGTTCAGGGCCTCCACGTACGCCCGGTACGTCTTCTCCGCCGCGGCGAACGCCTCGTCC